>JANMYI010000344.1:0-8065 GCA_031381955.1 Burkholderiales bacterium | reverse complement strand
GCCACCGGCGGCACCATGATGGTGAACGGCCGCAAGATCACGGTGATTGAGAAGGACGACCAGGGCAAGCCCGACCTGGGCAAGAGCTTGCTGGCCGCGGCCTAGGGCGACGACAAGGTCGACCTCGCCGTGGGCCCGACCAGCAGCGGCGTGGCGCTGGCCATGTTGCCGGTGGCCGAGGAGTACAAAAAAATCCTGCTGGTGGAGCCCGCCGTGGCCGACAGCATCACCGGCGACAAGTGGAACAAGTACATCTTCCGTACCGGGCGCAACAGCTCTCAAGATGCCATCAGCAACGCGGTGGCGCTCGACAAGGCCGGCATCAACATCGCCACCCTGGCGCAGGACTATGCGTTTGGCCGCGATGGTGTGAAGGCGTTCAAGGAATCGGTCAAGACGGCCAAGATCGTTCATGAGGAATTCCTGCCCACCACCACCACCGACTTCACCGCCGGCGCCCAGCGCATCATCGACAAGCTGAAGGATCTGCCTGGGCGCAAGGTGATCTGGATCATCTGGGCCGGCGGTGGCGGCAACCCGTTCAAGATCGTCGACCTCGACTTGAAGCGCTACGGCATCGAGATCGCCACCGGCGGCAACATCCTGCCGGCCATGGCCGCCTACAAGCAGTTTCCGGGCATGGAAGGCGCCACGTATTACTACTTCGGCATCCCGAAGAATTCGGTCAATGAATGGCTGGTGGCCAACCACTACAAGCAGTTCAAGAACCCGCCAGACTTCTTCACCGCCGGTGGCATGAGCGCGGCCATCGCCGTGGTCGAGGCCCTGAAAAAGACCAAGGGCGACACCGCGACCGACAAACTCATCACCACCATGGAAGGCATGAGCTTCGCCACGCCCAAGGGCAAGATGACCTTCCGCAAGGAAGATTACCAGGCGATGCAGGACATGTACCACTTCAAGATCAAGGTCGACCCGGCGTTTGCCTGGGGCGTGCCCGAGCTGGTGCGCGAGATCAAGGCCGATGAGATGAACGTGCCCATTCGCAACAAACGTTAGAGGATACTGGGTCCGCGGGCAGGCCACCTCATGCTCGAAACCAAAGACCTGACCATCCGTTTCGGCGGCCACGTGGCGGTGGATCGCGTGAGTTGCCGCTTCGCGCCGGGCACGCTCACGGCCATCGTCGGCCCCAACGGCGCGGGCAAGACCACCTACTTCAACCTCATCTCGGGCCAGTTGCCCGCCAGCGAGGGGCGGGTGCTGCTCGGCGGTGAAGACATCACGCACCTGAGCGCGCCGCTGCGCACGCGCCGCGGCCTGGGCCGGGCGTTCCAGTTGACGCAGCTCTTCCCCAACCTCAGCGTGAGCGAGAACGTGCGCCTGGGCGTTCAGGCGCGCGAGGCCGGCCGCGGCCAGGGCGGCGGCGTGGCGGGCGTGGATGTGTGGCGCGTGTGGCAAGACCGCCAGGCCTGGGTTGATGAAGCGCAGGCCTTGCTCGAACAGGTGAACCTGGGGCCCAAACATGCGGCTGCAGCGGCCAGCCTGCCGCACGGTGACCAGCGCAAGCTCGAAGTGGCGCTGCTGATGGCGCTGGACCCGAAGGTCTACATGTTCGACGAGCCCACCGCGGGCATGAGCGTGGACGAAGTGCCCGTGGTGCTGGAGCTGATCCGCTCACTCAAGGCCCGCAAGGACCGCTGCATCCTGCTGGTGGAACACAAGATGGATGTGGTGAGCCAGTTGGCTGACCGCATCATCGTGCTGCACAACGGCGCCCTGGTGGCCGATGGCTTGCCGGCTGAAGTGATCGCCTCGCCCATCGTGCAGCAGGCCTACCTGGGCCTGGCGGCCGAGGAGCCGGTGTGAGCCTGCCTCTGCTCGAACTGCATGGCGTGCACACGCACATTGGCGCGTATCACATCCTGCATGGCGTGGACCTGGCCGTGCCTGCAGGTGAAGTGACGATGCTGCTGGGCCGCAATGGCGCGGGCAAGACCACCACACTGCGCAGCATCATGGGCCTGTGGCAGCCCAGCCAGGGCCGCATCAGCTTCAAAGGCGAGCCCATCAACGGCGATGCGACGCCGGCCATCGCCCAGCGCGGCATTGCCTACGTGCCCGAGGCCATGGGCATCTTCACCGACCTGAGCGTGAAGGAAAACATGGTGCTGGCCGCGCGCGCCGCGCGCCACGCCGGCGAGCTGGACACGCAGCGGCTCGAATGGATTTTCAGCCTGTTCCCGGCGTTGAAGAAATTCTGGCTCTTCCCCGCCGGCAAGCTCAGCGGCGGGCAAAAGCAGATGCTCGCCGTGGCGCGTGCCATCTGCGAACCGCGCGCCTTGATCCTGATCGACGAGCCGAGCAAGGGCCTGGCGCCGTCGATCATCCGCAACCTGATCGATGCCTTCAACGAACTCAAGCGCCAGCGCACCACGCTGTTGCTGGTGGAGCAGAACTTCATGATGGCCAAGGCCCTGGGCGACAGCGTGGCGGTGATGGACAACGGGCGCGTCGTGCACCGCGGCAGCATGCGCGAGCTGGCCGGCGATGAAGCCATGCAGCAGCGCCTGCTCGGGCTGGCACTGGGGGCCCACCCGTGACGGCGGTCGTGCCGGCGCCAACGAGCGCGGCCCAGGCCGTGCCGCAGGCGGAATTCGACTGGCGCCCGCTGGCCCTGCTGGTTGGCTTGCTGGCCGCGGGCCTGCCGCTGATCGGCAGCGCCAGCACCTGGCTCACGCTCAGCGTGGCCGGGCTGGCGATGGGGCTGATCATCTTCATCATCGCATCAGGTCTAACGTTAATCTTCGGCCTGATGGATGTGCTGAACTTCGGCCATGGCGTGTTCATTGCGCTCGGCGCCTTCGTGGCCACCACGGTCATGGCCGGTATGACGGATTGGGCCGGCACCTCGGGCGCGCTGCAGTTGCTGTCGGTGTTTTGCGCCATGCTGGTGGCCATGGCCGTGGCCGGTGCCGTGGGCTTCGCTTTCGAACGCATCATCGTGCGGCCGGTGTATGGCCTGCACCTGAAACAGATCCTCATCACCATGGGCGGCATGATCGTGGGCGAAGAGCTGATCAAGGTGATCTGGGGCCCGCTGCAAATTCCGCTGCCCTTGCCCGAGGTGCTGCGTGGCGCGTACCTGATCGGCGACGCCGCGGTGGAAAAGTACCGCGTGCTGGCCACGTTGATCGGCCTGATCGTCTTTGCCGCGCTGGCCTTCACGCTCAACCGCACCAAGATCGGCCTGCTCATCCGCGCCGGTGTGCAAGACCGCGAGATGGTGGAGTCGCTCGGCTACCGCATTCGCCGCCTGTTCATCGGCGTGTTTGTCGCCGGCTCGGCCCTGGCCGGCCTGGGCGGCGTGATGTGGGGCCTGTACCAGCAGAGCGTGACGCCGCAGATCGGCGCGCAGGTCAACGTGCTGATCTTCATCGTCATCATCATCGGCGGCCTGGGCAGCACGCTGGGCTGCTTCGTCGGCGCGCTGCTGGTCGGGTTGATGGCCAACTACACCGGCTTCCTGGCGCCCAAGGTGGCGCTGTTCTCGAACATCGGGCTGATGGTGGCGGTGCTGCTGTGGCGGCCGCAAGGCTTGTATCCCGTGACCAATCGTTGAGCCGGCTGCGATGCTGAACAGACTGCTCTCGCACGACCTGCCACGCAGCCGCTGGTTGGGCGCCGCGCTCGTGCTCGTGCTGCTGGCCCTGGCCTTCGCGCCCTTTTTGTTTCCGGGCAGCAAGGCGCTGGGCGTGGCGGCGAAGATGCTGGTCTTCATCGTGCTGGTGGCCAGCTACGACCTGCTGCTGGGCTATACCGGCATCGTCAGCTTCGCGCACACCATGTTCTTCGGCATCGGTGCCTACGGCGTGGCCGTGGCCAGCACGCGCTTCGGGCCGGGCTTCGGCTCGGTGGCCATTGGCGTGGTCGTGGCGCTGCTGTTGTCGCTGGCGCTCTCAGTGTTGATCGGCCTGTTCTCGCTGCGCGTGAAGGCCATTTTCTACGCCATGATCACGCTGGCCGTGGCCACCGCGTTCCAGACCCTGGCCTCGCAGTTGAGCGACGTTACCGGCGGCGAAGACGGCTTGAGTTTCAAGAATCCGCTTGCCTTCAGCCCCGGGTTCGAGCCGTTCGCGGCGCCGCTGTTCGGCCTCACGCTCGATGGCAAGGTCTTCACCTACTACCTGCTGTTCGGCGCGACGCTGGTGCTGTTCCTGATGCTGCTGCGCATCGTCAACTCACCGTTCGGGCGCGTGCTGCAAGCTATTCGTGAAAACGATTTTCGCGCCGAGGCGATCGGCTTTCGCACCGTGGTCTACCGCACGCTGAGCAATGTGCTGGCGGCGGGCTTCGCCACCCTGGCCGGCGCGCTGCTGGCGCTGTGGCTGCGCTACACCGGGCCGGACACCACGCTGAGCTTCGAGATCATGCTCGACATCCTGCTCATCGTGGTGATCGGCGGCATGGGCACGATGTACGGCGCGGTCATCGGCAGCGTGTTGTTCATGCTGGCGCAGAACTATCTGCAAGACCTGCTCAAGCTCGGCGAAGCGGCCTTGCAGGGCGTGCCGGTCTTGGGCGCATTGGTGTCGCCGGACCGCTGGTTGCTCTGGCTGGGGGTGCTGTTCGTGCTGTCGGTCTACCACTTTCCCAGCGGCGTGGTCGGACGCTTGCGCTTGCTGGCCACACGGGGGCGCGAATGAAACCATCTGTCATCACCTTGGCCGCGCTGTTGGCGTTTCTGCCATTGGGTACAGCCGCCCAGGTGGGGCCTACGCGCCAGGAAGCGGCGGCCTACAGCGGCGTGCTGGCGGCGGCGCAGCGCGGCGATGTGCGCGCGCTTGAACAAGCCGTCCCATTGCCCGGCGAACTGCTGCGCCGCGATGCCCAAGGCCGCAGTGCCGTCCACGTGGCCGCCTTTGCGCGCCAGCGCGATGCACTGCGCGCCCTGGCCCGGCTGGGCGCCGACCTGAACGCGCTGGAAGCCGACCGTTATGACGCCGTGACCATTGCCGCGGTGGCCGACGACGAAGACACCCTGCGCGTGCTGTTGGCCCTGGGCGCGAGCGCCAAGCAAACCACCAGCCGCTATGACGGCACCGCACTCATTGCCGCCGCGCACCTGGGGCATGCCGGCGTGGTGCGCCAACTGATTGCCGCCGGCGCGCCGCTCGACCACGTGAACAACCTGCACTGGACGGCGCTGATCGAAGCCATCGTGCTGGGCGACGGCGGCCCGCGCCACCTGGCCACGCTCACCGCGCTGGTGCAGGCCGGCGCCAACCTGCAACTGGCTGACCGCAGTGGTGCCACGCCCTTGTCGCTGGCGCGTTCGCGCGGTTACGGCGCCATGGTGCAGGTGTTGGAAAAGGCCGGCGCGCGCTGAACGGATACCGCCGGCCGGGCTGTGCTGACGGTTATTGTTTGAGTTGATTCAGCGGCGCGACCACGTAGCCGCTGGTGCCCGGGGTTTGCCACAGCAGGCGGATGGTGGTGTTACGGCTGCTGCCGCGGAACTCCACTTGCACGGGCACGGCCTGGCCCGCAACCAGGTTGACATTCGCTGCCGTGTCGTTGGTCAGGCCATGCGTCGTCCAGTTGTTGATGACCGCGGCGCCGTTCAGCGTCACCCTCACCCCATCATCAGACTGCGCGCGCAGGCTGTAGGTGCCGGTTGCGGGCGCGATCAGGTTGCCTGTCCAGCGCACCGAGAAATTGCTTGCATTGACCCCGGAGCCGGGTGACTTCTTCCAGTTGAAGTCGATGGCTTCCTGGCGTTGCAGCACCACGCTGCCCGTGAAATCAAGGCTGTTGTAGTACCTGCCCAGCAGGCCCGTGCCGGCACCTGCGGGTGCCGGCGCCGAGGCTTCATCGCTGCCCATTTCGCGCAGGTAGGCCACCAGGTTGGTCAGCTCGGCACTACCGGCGCCCGGCACGCTCGCGTTCCTGGTGTGCGCCAACACGGCCGCTTCGAGCGTGGGCGCCGAGCCATCATGCAGGTAGGGCGCAGTGGCCCATACATCGCGCAACGTCGGCGCATCGATGCCTGAAAGCGCCCCATACAAGCGCTGGCCGCTGCTGGGTTTGAGGGTGCCGATGTCGCTGGCCGTGGCCTCGCCGCTGCCGGTGAATGCCGTGCCGCTGTGGCAGGCGGCGCAGTTGAGATTGGTGAACACGGCTTTGCCCGCCGCGGCGGCGCTGGACAGCGTGGTGGCACTGGGCCTCAGCGGGCTGGGCGCAAAGGTGTTGAGCGACGCCACGTAGGCCGCCAACGCATCGAGGTCGGCCGACAGGCCGGCCTTGCGCGCGCCCAAAGGCTCCCTGCGGTTGCCTTCAAAGTACAAGGCATCGGCCATCAGACCGCTGCCTCCTGCCAGGTTGCGAATCTGGCCTTCAAAGTCTTGCACCTCGTCGAAGTTGTTGCTCCAGTGCAGGAAGCCCTGGCCACCAGCGCGGCCGCGCAGGCTCACGGTGTTGCGCAGGCCTTCGCCCAGGCTGCTCAAATCCCACACGCGGCCATCGTGGCCACCGTCGTTGTGGCAACTGGCGCAGCTCATGTAGCGGTCGCGCGCCAGGCGAACGTCGCGGGCGTCGTAGAAAAACTGCTTGCCTTTGAGCACGCTGGCGCTGAGTTTCTCAGTCGCCACTGCCGCCATGTTGCCCAGCAGCGGCACGCTCAGGCTGCCCTGGCTCACCAGCGGGCGCAGGTCGTAGGCGCTGACCGTGCGGTCCATGAAATTGCTGACATACAGCGTGCCGTTGTCGGCCGCCACGGCCAGGCCCTGCGGCGCGCGGCCGACATCGATGCGCATGATCTGGCGCCGCGAATGGGCGTCGATGATGGCCACTTCGCGGCTGGTTTCGAGCGCCACGAACAGCAGAACGCCGCGCGCATCGAACGCCACGGCGCTGGCCACGCTGGCGTTGTCGTGGTCGATGCGTGCGGCCAGGTCTTCGCTGTTGCCGGCCAGAGCCAGGCGTGAGCTGACGGCGCGCACGGTGTTCTGGAAGTTCAGCGGCACCGCGTCGCGCAACTGTCCGCGCTTGACGTTGTCTTGCTTGCTCGGCACGAAGGCCTGCGTGCCATCGGGCGAGACGGCCGCCGCGCCCAGGTAGTTGGGGATGCCGCGACCCTGGTTCTCTGCGTCAAGGCGTTCGCTGTGCGCCAGGGTGATGGCCGCGCCGAGCTGGGCCATGGTGGTGGTGTTGAGCTTGATCACTTCAGCCCAACCATGGCCCACGGAAGTGGTGCTTTCGCCCACCATGGGTGGCGTGATGTAGCGCGACACATAAGCCGTGCTCGCATCGCCCGCCAGCGTGATGTGGCGTGGGTGGCTGCCCACCGCGGCGCTGCCGCTTTGGGCGTAGTTGGCGCTGTCGAACTTCAGCACCTGGCCGCTGCCTTCCAGCACCACCAACACGTGCCCGTTGCGCGAGGCCACGATGCCGAAGGGCTGCGAGCCGCGCGGCAGGGTGAGGGTGCGGCTCAAGGCCAGCGTGGCCGGGTCGAGCACGCTCACGGAGCCGGCCAGCTTGTTGCTGACCCAGACCATGCCGTTGGCGGCTTGGGTCAGCGCGCGCGGCGCCGCACCGACGGCAATTTCCCTCAGCTTGCTGCGCGTCACCGCGTCGAACACCGAGACGGTGTCGTTGTCCTGGTTCACCACCCACAGCCGGGCACTGCCGGCAGCCGGTTGCTCCAGCAACAGGTTGCTTGAAGCGACCGGCTTGCCCGCCGTGGGCGGCAGGTAGATGGTCTGCAAGACCGTGACCGTGACCTCGACGCCGCGGGCGTCGACGGCCGTCATGCTCACGTAATACAAGCCGCCCTGGGCATAGGTGTGGGTGGCCGTGGGGTTCGACGAAAAGCCCGTGGTGTTGCCGTCACCAAAATTCCACTTGTACTGGGTGTTCACGCCGTTGCTGGTGCTGGCGCTGAACAGGGCGGTGCTGCCCGAGGTGGTGGCCGTGGGCGGCGCCAGGCTGACTTGCAAGTTGCCGCTGGCGGGCAGCACATGCCAGACGAAACTCTTGCTGTCGCTGTTCACACCGTCGCTGACTGAGACCACCACGTTGTAGTTGCCCGGCGCCGTGGGGCTGC
>JANMYI010000334.1:0-3454 GCA_031381955.1 Burkholderiales bacterium | reverse complement strand
CGCGAAGTCAGCCGGCCAGGCTTTTTTGCGGCGCTGGCATCACGCACGCGCGAGTTGGCCAACGGGCTGCAAGATGTGGCACAAGAAGCCGGTGTGCCCTTCGTCAGCGAAAGCGAAGGCGGCATGTTCGGCTTCTTCTTTGCCGAAGCCTTGCCGCAGAACTACGGCCAGGTCATGGCCACTGACAAAGAGCGCTTTAACCGCTTCTTCCACGCCATGCTCGAACAAGGCGTGTACCTGGCGCCGGCGTTGTACGAGGCGGGTTTTGTCAGCGCGGCGCACGGCGCGGCAGACATCGACCAAACCTTGCAAGCCGCGCGCCAAGCATTTCGCGCTTGAGGCTGGCGCGCCGGAAACCTGCGCACGCAAACGTTGCGGCGGCGCCATGGTGCGGTGCCAGCGCGTGATGCATTGCACGGATGACAGCAGCCTGCACAGGCGCCGCTGCCGTCGCACCTACGATTGCCGCGGGCTGTGGCTCAAGCCGGAGTCGAAGCAACCCATCCAAAGGAAAAAGACATGCGCGCACGAGCTACACCTACACCTCGCTGGTGCTGGGCGAGGAGTCGAGCCACAAGCTGAACCCGACCATGACCTTCAACCAGCGCATGACGCTGCTGCCCAACTTGAAGAACACCGGCGAGTTCCGCGCCATCCTCGATGCCGGCCTGGCCATGGCCGTTTCGAAGGGCATGAACGTCATCATCGGCTTCTCGCACCGCTACAACTCCGAACCCGGCACCGGCATCAAAAAGGGCGACAGCCTGCTGACCACGGGCGTGTCGGTCAAGTTCGACTAAGCGCTGTTCCAGGCGCCTGTGGCGCTTGCACGAACCCGGCGGCTGCGCAACGGATGCAGCCGCCGGGTTTTTCACATGAATGGGCACGCCGATTCGATACGCTGTGCAACAACCAGCCTCCTAGAATCGCGCCCCCATGCATCTACATATCCTCGGCATTTGCGGCACCTTCATGGGCGGGCTGGCCGCCCTGGCCCGTGAGGCCGGCCACCGCGTCACCGGTTGCGATGCCAACGTCTACCCGCCCATGAGCGAGCAGTTGCGCGCGCTGGGCATCGAGCTGATCGAAGGCTACGACGCGCAGCAATTGGCGCTCAAGCCCGATGTCTTCGTGGTCGGCAATGCGCTGAGCCGCGGCAACCCGCTGGTCGAAGCCATGCTGGATGCCGGCGTGCCCTACACCAGCGGCCCGCAGTGGCTGGCCGAACAAGTGCTGCCTGGGCGCCATGTGCTGGCCGTGGCCGGCACGCACGGCAAGACCACCACCACGGCCATGTTGGCCTGGATGCTGGAAGCCGCGGGGCAACAACCCGGCTTCCTGGTGGGCGGCGTGCCGCAGAACTTTGGCGTGTCAGCGCGGCGCGGCGTGGGCCGCAGCTTCGTGATCGAGGCGGATGAGTACGACACCGCGTTTTTTGACAAGCGCAGCAAGTTCGTTCACTACCGGCCGCGCACGGCGGTGTTGAACAACCTGGAGTTCGACCACGCCGACATCTTTGCCAACCTGGCCGCCATCGAAACCCAGTTCCACCACCTGGTGCGCACCGTCCCATCGAATGGACTGTTGGTGGTGAACGCGCGCGAAGAAGCCCTGGCCCGTGTGCTGGCGCGCGGCTGCTGGAGCCCGGTGCAGCGTTTTGGCGTGCGCAAGGAGGAGCCCGGTGCGCTGCGTGCGCGCGGCGAGCCGCAGAGCTTTGACGTGCTGCGCGGCAGCTTGAAGGTGGGCCGGGTCGATTGGCAGCAGCTCGGCGAGCACAACCAGCTCAATGCCCTGGCTGCCATCGCCGCCGCCGAACATGTGGGCATGGCGCCGGCGCTGGCCTGCGAAGCGCTGGCCAGCTTCGAAGGCGTGCAGCGCCGCCTGCAACTGCTGGGGCAGGCCGCGGGCGTGAGCGTGCACGACGACTTTGCGCACCACCCCACGGCGCTGCGCACCACGGTCAACGGCCTGCGCCGCAAGGTGGGCACGGCACGCATCCTGGCGGTGTTCGAGCCGCGCTCCAACACCATGAAGCTGGGCATCATGAAGGCGCAGTTGCCCTGGGCGCTGGAAGAAGCCGACCTGGCCTTTTGCCATGACGCCGGCCTGGGCTGGGATGCCGCTCAAGCGCTCACTCCGCTGGGGCCGCGTGCCCGCGTTTCACACAGCGTTGCGGATCTGCTGGCCGCCGTGCTGGCAGCCGCGCGCCCCGGCGACCACCTGCTGTGCATGAGCAATGGCGGCTTCGGCGGCTTGCCGGCCAAGCTGCTGGCCGCGTTGCGCGAGCGCGAGGCAACGCATTGAACCTGCCGGCATTGAATCTACCGACATTGAACTTACCGGTCACGCACGTTCTTTACCTGCACGGGTTCCGCTCCTCGCCGCTGTCCACCAAGGCGCGGCAGGTGGCGGCCTGGTTTGCGCAGCACCGCCCGGCCGTCACCTGGGCCTGCCCGCAGTTGCCACCCTCACCCCGCGCGGCGTTCGACTTGATCCAGGCGCAACTGGCGCAGTGGCCGCTTGAACGCACGGCAGTCATCGGCAGCTCGCTCGGCGGCTTTTATGCCACGGCAGCCGCCGAGGCATCGGGTTGCCGCGCCGTGCTGCTGAACCCGGCGGTGGACCCGGCGCGCGACCTGGCGCGCCACATCGGCGAGCAAACGCTCTTTCATTCACCGCAGGAGCGCTTCGAATTCCGCGCCGAATTCGTTGACGAGCTGCGTGCCATCACGCCTGGCGCACTGACTCACCCAGAACGTTATCTCGCCGTCATCGCCAAGGGCGACGAGGTGCTCGACTGGCGCGAGATGAGCGCGCGCTACGCCGGCTGCGAGCAGCGGCTGATCGACGGCAGCGACCACGGCCTGGGCGACTTCGAGCGCCACTTCCCCACCGTTCTTCACTTCCTGAACCTGCACACCATGAAACTGAAAGACAAGGTCGCCCTGATCACCGGCGCGGCGCAGGGCATCGGCGCGGCCACGGCACGCAAGTTCGCGCTCGAAGGCGCAGCGGTGGCGGTGTGCGACTTGCGCGCCGAGGCCATTCAGCACGTGGTTGAAGAATGCCGCGCCTTGGGCGCACAGGCTGAGGGCTATGTGGTCGATGTCACCGATCGCGCGGCGGTCGACACCACCGTGGCCGCCGTGAAGCAGCGCTTCGGCCGCATTGACGTGCTGGTGAACAATGCCGGCATCACGCAAGACGCACGCTTGCAGAAGATGAGCCTGGCGCAGTTCGACGCGGTGATCGATGTCAACCTGCGCGGCGTGTTCCACTGCACGCAGGCGGTGGTCGACACCATGCTTGAGCAAGGCAGCGGCGTCATCCTCAACGCCAGCAGCGTGGTCGGCATCTACGGCAACTATGGCCAGACGAACTACGCGGCCAGCAAGTTCGGCGTCATCGGCTTCACCAAGACCTGGAGCCGCGAACTCGGCCCCAAGGGCCTGCG
>JANMYI010000313.1:0-1915 GCA_031381955.1 Burkholderiales bacterium | reverse complement strand
C
The DNA here is from genome assembly GCA_031381955.1 of Burkholderiales bacterium. Lineage (GTDB taxonomy): Bacteria > Pseudomonadota > Gammaproteobacteria > Burkholderiales > Burkholderiaceae_C > Rubrivivax. The sequence continues at coordinate 1,914 of JANMYI010000313.1, read as the reverse complement.
GCAGGCCGGGATGACGCCGATCAGATTAACCTTTGCCTTGAGCTGCGCCACCGCGGCCATGGTGCCCAGCACGCTGGCGGCGCCGCCCATGTCGAACTTCATCTCGTCCATCTCGCCGGCGGGTTTGATGGAGATGCCGCCGCTGTCGAAGGTGATGCCCTTGCCCACCAGCACCACCGGCGCCACGCTCTTGGCCGCGCCTTGGTACTGCATGACGATGAACTTGAGCGGCTGCGCCGAGCCTTGCGCCACGGCCAGGAACGAGCCCATGCCCAGCTTGGCCACCTGGGCGCGTTCCAGCACCTGCACCTTCAGGCCGTGCTGCTTGCCGAGTTTGCGCGCCTGTTCGGCCAGGTAGCTGGGCGTTGCAACATTGCCCGGGCGGTTGGCGCATTCGCACGCCAGGGCCACGCCCTGGGCAATGGCCTCGCCGCGGCGCAGCGCTTCTTGCACCGCCGCCTGGTTGGCCGCGCCGCACACCAGGCTCACGCGTTGCAGCTTCCAGGCCTGTGCAGCCGTTGGTTTGGTGGCGCGGTAAACATAGGTGGCATGCGACGCCGCGGCCACCAGGGCTTCGGCCTGCGCTGCATCAACGTCATCGCCCGCCACCGCCACGCAGACATGCCGCGCACCGCCGCTCTTCAACGCGCCCAGGCCAGCCGCCACCGCGGCTTTGAAGGACTTGGCCGTGGTGGTTGAGCTACCCGCGCCACTGCCCATGGCCACGAAAGCCAAGCGCGCCGCCTTCACCCCGACCACCTGGTGCAGGTACACGCAGCGTGCAGGCTTGAGCGCGAAGTCTTCACTGCGTAGCGCGGCGCGCAAGGCCTGACCCACGGCGCCGCCCAGGGCCTTGGCCGCCGCCTCGCTGCCCACCACCACCAGCAAGGCATCGGCCGCGATGTCGTGCAGGCCTTCGGCAGGCTTGACGAGGGTCTTGAAGTCCATAATCCGCCCCGTTTTTGGAAGGCTTGAATGCTATTCGATTCGTCTCTGCGCAAAGAGCTGACACGCAGCTTCGGCGCCACGCTGGTGGTCATCCTCACCATCGTCATCACCATGATGCTGGTGCGCACACTGGGCCAGGCCGCCAGCGGCGCGGTGGCGCCGCAAGACGTGGTGCTGCTGCTGAGCTACACCGCGCTTGGCCACCTGCCCACCATGCTGAGCCTGTCGCTGTTCATCGCCGTCACGGTGACTTTGTCGCGCATGTACAAAGACAGCGAAATGGTGATCTGGTTTGCCAGCGGCGTGGGCTTGATGCGCCTGGTGCGCCCGGTGCTGCGTGCCTTCTGGCCGGTGCTGGGTGTGGTGGCCGCCCTGGTGCTGCTGGTGTGGCCCTGGGGCAACCAGAACAGCAGCGACCTGCGCGACCGTTATGAGCAGCGCTCAGACTTTTCGCGCGTCGCCCCGGGCGTGTTCCAAAGCAGCAGCGACGGCCAACGCGTGTTCTTCATTGAACGCGATGGCGGCGACGCCGTGAACGGCCGCAACGTCTTCATCTTGAACAAAATCAAGACCACCGAGTCCGTCACCTCGGCGCGCAGCGGGCACCTCGACACCGAAGGCGGCGAGCGCTTTCTCGTGCTCGAGCGCGGCCAGCGCAACGAAACCGATTTGCGCAGCGGCGAGCACACGCTGAGCAGCTTTGACAGCTACCGCGTGCTGGCCAATGAACGCGCCGTGCGCCGCGCCCAGGCGCGTGCGCCCAAGGCCACGCCCACGCTCGAACTGCTGCGCGAACCCACGCTGAAGAACCAGGGTGAACTGGCCTGGCGCCTGGGCCTTTTGTTCGCGGCCGGCAACCTGCTGCTGCTCGCGGTGGGGTTGTCGGCCAGCAACCCACGCCGGCCCAGCAACTGGAACTTGTTGTTCGCGCTGATGGGCTTCGTCATCTACTACAACCTCATCAAC
>JANMYI010000306.1:0-8119 GCA_031381955.1 Burkholderiales bacterium | reverse complement strand
ATGTCGGTGACTCTCGCGCCTACCGCTGGCGCGCCGGGCAGCTGACGCAGATCACGCGCGACCACTCGCTGCTGCAAGAGCAGCTCGACGCCGGGCTCATCACGCCGGAGCAGGCGGCGTTCTCGTCCAACAAGAATTTGGTGACACGCGCTGTGGGGGTGGAAGACACCGTGCTGCTCGATGCGAACGTGCACGACATGTTGCAGGGCGACATGGTGCTGCTGTGCTCGGACGGCTTGTCCGACATGTTGGCCGACGCCAGCATCCAGCAGCTGTTGCAGATGCACGACTCGTTACCCGAGACCGCCGCGGCGTTGGTGGATGCTGCCAACGACGCGGGTGGAAAGGATAATATCTCGGTGATTCTGGTGCGCTCCGGCGGCGGCGCGCACTCATCTTCGCGGTCCTGGTGGCCGTTTCGCCGTTGAGCCATGACTGGCCTGCACGCCAGCTTCCGGCAACGGCCTATCACGGCAATCTAAAGGTTCGGCATGGGAAAGCTGGTCGTTTCGCTCGATGGTGTGGTCATCAAAGAAGTGCAGATCACCAAGGACAAGACCACGCTGGGCCGGCGCCCTTACAACGACATCGTCATCGACAACCTGGCGGTGAGCGGTGAGCACGCGGTGCTGCAAATGGCGGGCAACGATGTCTTCATCGAAGACCTGAACAGCACCAACGGCACCTACATCAACGGCAAGGCGATCAAGAAGCAACTGCTGGCGCACAACGACACCGTTGAGATCGGCAAGTACAAGATCAAGTACCTGGTCGAAGACGGCGCCTACGAAAAGACCATGATCATGCGCCAGGGTGCGATGGCCGCAGCGCCGACGTCTGCAGGGCCGGCGGTGCAGGTGGCCTCGATCAAAGTGCTCACCGGTGCGGCCGCCGGGCGTGAGGTGGCGCTGACCAAGGTGGTCACCACGGTGGGCAAACCCGGCGTGCAGGTGGCCTCCATCACGAAGCGGCCCAGCGGCTATGTCTTCGCCCATGTTGAAGGCAGCTCGCGCCCGAGCGTGAACGGCACGCCACTGGTGAGCGACTCCGTCCCCTTGCACCATGGCGATGTGATCGACTTGGCCGGTACGCAGATGCAGTTCGTGCAAACCTGAAGCGGCCTGAACCGGCGGCGCGTGACGCCCCGGGTCAACCCCGTGTGACCGCCGTCACGGCGCAACGCGCCAGGCCGGTGTTGAAACAGGATTTGCCCACAAAGCACCTTGTGCATGGCGGTCGCCGCGGGCACCATGCCGGCGACTGAGGGTGCCAAACGCCCCAGGCCACCCCTGAACCCGGTGCATCACATCGGCTCAGGCAGCCGAACCACCGCTTGCGTCCACGCCTCATGCAAATTCGTGTACTGGGTTGTTCTGGCTCCATCGCCCAGGGCAACCGCACCACGTCGTTCCTGCTCGATGATGACGTGCTCATCGATGCCGGCACCGGCGTGGGCGACCTCACCCTGGCCGAACTGGCCGCCATCGACCATGTGTTGATCAGCCACTCACACCTCGACCACGTGCTGGCCATCGGCTTGCTGGCCGACAGTGTGACACGCCTGCGCAGCGCGCAACACCGCCCGCCGATTCAGGTGCATGCCCTGCCGGCCACGTTGCAAGCCCTGCGCAGCCATGTCTTCAATGACGTGATCTGGCCCGACTTCAGCAAATTGCCGCACCCCGACAGCCCCGTGCTCGCGTTCTCACCCCTTGCCGTGGGCCAGACCCTGCAGCTGGGCCTGCGCCGCATCGAGGTGCTGCCCGCCCTGCACACCGTGCCTGCCGTGGGCTACGCGGTGCACTCAGCGCAAGGCGCCTGGGTCTACACCGGTGACACCGGGCCCAACCCGGCCCTGTGGGAACGTCTGGCTCAATTCCAGGTCGCCACGTTGATCATCGAAACCGCTTTCGGCGACGATGAACAGGAGCTGGCGCACGTCAGCCACCACTTGTGTCCCTCGCTGCTGCAGCGCGAGTTGCAGGCGCTGCGCGCGCCTGCGGACGTCTTCATCACCCATATCAAGCCCGGCGAGATGGCTGGCGTGATGGCGCAAATCAGCGCCCAAGGCGGCGCGCACCGCGTGCAGGCCCTGGTGGCTGGGCAAGTCATGCGCATTGGGGATGCGGCGCACGCAGGCTGACATATCGTGTCAGGCTCGGCCTGGCGTTGCGAAAAATGTCACGCGCAAGGGCTGAAAAGCGTCATCTTTGCCTCGTTGATGCGGGCAACGTGCTCCAGCAGACCTGGCACGGCGCATGCGTCATGACGCTTGTGCACACCAGCACATCACTTTCAAAACGGAGGATCCAGTCATGAATCGCGTTCAAAAAGGTTTCACCCTGATCGAATTGATGATCGTCGTGGCGATCATCGGCATCCTGGCGGCCATCGCGTTGCCGGCCTACCAGAATTACATCCGCAAGGCGGCTTACAGCGAAGTCGTCTCGGCCATCACGCCCTACAAACTGGCGGTCGATGAATGCTTCAGCAACACCTCGGCGCTGGCCGACTGCGATGCCGGCAGCAGCGGCATCCCGGCCAACCCCACCGCTGTCACGGCCAGCGGCGCGTTCAACACGCTCACCGTGACCGACGGCGTCATCACCGCCACGCCCAACGCCACCAAGGGCATCCTGGCCACCGACACCTGCGTCATGACGCCGGTGCCCGACGCCAACCAGCGCTTGCAGTGGACGTACACCGGCGCCTGTGTCACCAAGGGCTTCGTCAAGGGCTGATTTTCCCCTTCTCCCCACAGCGCCCGCTTCGCGCGGGCGCTTTGCTTTGCTCGGGCGCTGCTAGCATCGCGCGCCGTTTTTGGCGCTCCCGCTCATGCACTTTCAACAACGGCAAGTCCAGGCCGTGGCGCTGGCTGCTGCCGCGGCGCCGTCGCTGCTGGCCTACAACCTGCCGCCATCACCCACCTTTTTGAACCAGGCGCTGGCCCTGTGTCTGTGGGGCTGGTTCGTCAGCGCCGCGGCGACCTTGGGCACCACGCTGCGCGACAACAGCACGCTGGCCAGCGCCGCGCGCCAAGCCTGGACGCCTCTGCTGGCGCTGGCGTTGTTGGCCGGTGCGGCGTTGTCGTCGTGGGCCTTCGGCGCACTGCCGCCGGCATTCGCGTTGTCAGCCGTGGGCTTGCTCGGCGCGGCCGCGCTGGTGTTGCTCGCCGGTGCGGCAGTGGGCAGTGCCGAACTGGCCTCGCGCCTGTTCGTGGCGTTTTGCTGGGCTTGGGTTGGCGCCGGAGTGTTGAATGTCGTGATCGCCGGCGTGCAAGTCTTCACGCCCGACTGGCCTGACGGTGAATGGCTCGCCCGCCCCGGCGTGCCCGGCCGCGCGGTGGGCAACCTGCGCCAACCCAACCACCTGGCCAGCTTGCTGGTGTGGTCGGCCGTGGCGCTGGTGCCACTGGTTGAACTGCGCCGCCTGGCCCGGCATTGGGCCTGGGCCGTGATGGCCAGCTTGATGCTGGCGGTGGTGCTGAGTGCGTCGCGCACCGGCATGCTCGGCGTGCTGATCCTGGCTGCGTGGGGCCTGCTCGACCGCCGCCTGGCGCCGGGCACGCGCGGCTTGCTGCTGGCCACGCCGCTGCTGTTTGTGTTGGCCTGGGGCCTGATGGCGTGGTGGTCGGCCTCGGGAGGCCACACCTTTGGCGGCACCGCGCGTCTGGCCGAAGCCGATCTGTCGGGCTCGCGCTTCGGCATCTGGGCCAACACCTGGAGCCTGATCACGCAGCATCCGCTGCTCGGCGTGGGCTTTGGTGAATTCAACCTGGCCTGGAGTTTGAACCCGTTCCCGGGCCGCTCGGCCGCGTTCTTCGACCACGCCCACAACCTGCCGCTGCACCTGGCCGCCGAGTTGGGCCTGCCGCTGGCCACGGCGGTGCTGGCGCTGCTGGGCCTGGCGCTGTGGCTGGCCTGGCGGCGCGCACGCCAGGCCAGCGGCGAAGCGGGCGTGGTGCTCACCACGGCCTGGGTGATGGTGGCCATGATCGCGCTGCACAGCCAGCTTGAGTACCCGTTGTGGTACGCCTATTTCTTGCTGCCCGCGGCCTGGGCACTGGGCCTGGGCTTGCACGGCCGGGCGGCCGCGGCGGCTGCGCAGGAGACCCCCGGCCTGGCTTTGAGTTTGGGCGGCTTTGCGCTCGTGCTCGGCGCCGGCCTGGCGTTCATGGACTACCTGCGCGTGGCCGCCGTCTTTGCCCCGGCCGATGACGCGCCGCCGCTGGCGCAGCGCATCGAGGCCGGCCGCCGTTCACTATTCTTTGCCCACCATGCCGACTACGCCGCAGCCACCCAGGCCGAGCCGGCGCCGAAGCTTGATGCCGCCTTCGCCAGCGCCACCCACTACCTGCTGGACACCCGGCTGATGATCGCCTGGGTCAAACATCTGGCTGAACAGGGCAGGTTGGTTGAGGCGCGCCAGTTGGCGCAGCGGCTGCGTGAATTCCACAACCCGGCGGCCGCTGAATTCTTTGAGCCTTGTTCGCCAACGGGTGCAACGGCGCCAAGCGCGCCCTTTCAGTGCCAGGCGCCAGAACAGCCCGTGCCTTGGCGCGCGTACCTGCGCTGAGGTGGCTGCCCGCGGCGCGAGCCGACGGCAGTGTCAACCGGCTGCGACCCAATCGCCCGACTTGCCGCCGCGCTTTTCAAGCACGCTGATGCCGTCCATCACCATGCCGCGGTCGGCCGCCTTGCACATGTCGTAGATGGTCAGCAGGCCCAGCTGCACCGCCATCAGCGCTTCCATCTCCACGCCCGTGCGCCCCAAGGTTTCAACCTGTGCCGTGCATTGCACCGTGCTGGCGCAGACATCGAGCGCAAACTCAACGCTCACGCGCGTGATGGGCAAGGGGTGGCACAGCGGGATCAAATCACTGGTGCGCTTGGCGCCTTGAATGGCGGCGATGCGCGCCACGCCCAGCACGTCGCCCTTTTTCGCCGTGCCTTGTGTGATGAGCGCCAGCGTGGCCGGGGCCATGCGGATGCGCCCGGTGGCGCGCGCAACGCGGTGCGTCTCGGCCTTGCCGGCCACGTCGACCATGTGTGCCTGGCCCTGGGAATCGAAGTGCGTCAGCGGCGATGTCATGCGTATGCCCAGGAAATCTGCCGGGAAACCGGGCAGCAACAACAGCCTGTCATGATAACGGGGGCCAATTCCGGCGCCACCAGCGCCGCATGCACCGTGCGGCGCGCAGGCATGACAAGCTCAATCAAGCAGCAGTTTCGTTTTCAACGCACCGGCCTCGCCGCGGCGCTGCTGGCCGCGCTGGGCCTGGCCTTGCCCACACCGCTGCTGCACGCTCAGGTTCACGTGCCGCTGCCGGCCCAGGCACCGCTGCGCCTGCCGGCACTGGGCGAATCGGTGAATGAAGACTTGAACGTTGGCGCCGAGAGGCGGCTGGGCGAACAGGTGATGCGCGAGGTGCGCCGCGACCCCGACTACTTGGACGACCCGCAACTGCTTGAATACGTGCAGGGCTTGTGGCGCCCGCTGGTGCAGGCAGCGCGGCAACGCGGCGAGCTCACGCCGGAAGTCGACGCCCAGTTCGCCTGGGAAACCTTCTTGGTGCGCGACCGCAGCGTGAATGCCTTCGCGCTGCCCGGCGGCTTCGTGGGCGTGTACCTGGGCCTGGTGGCCATCACCGCCACGCGCGATGAACTGGCCTCGGTGCTGGCACACGAGCTGTCGCATGTCACGCAGCGCCACATCGCGCGCAGCATGGCCAGTTCGCAGCGCCAGAGCATGATCGGCCTGGCCGCGCTGCTGCTGGGCATCCTGGCCGCCAGTCGCAGCAGCAACCCCGACGCCGCGCAGGCCGCCATCGTCGGCGGCCAGGCCGTGGCCGCGCAAGGGCAGCTGAACTTCTCGCGCGACATGGAGCGCGAGGCCGACCGCATCGGCTATGGCGTGCTCACCGGCGCCGGCTTTGCCGGGGCCGGCATGGTCGGCATGTTCGACAAGATGGAAGCCGCCTACCGGCTCAACGACAGCGGCGCCTTCCCCTACCTGCGCAGCCACCCGTTAACGTCTGAGCGCGTCAGCGAAGCGCGCAGTCGTCTGGCCACGGCGCAGCCACCGCGCCAGAGTGATCTGTTGCTGCACAGCCTGATGCGCGCGCGCGCCCGGGTCTTGATGGACGACAACGTACTGGCCCTGCGCCGGGTGCAAGAGCAGCGCGCGACCCCGGCCGGTGCCAGCCTGGCCGAGCGCGCGGCGGCGGGCTATGGCGCGGCGCTGGCCTCACTGAAGCTGCGCGACTGGGCGGCGGCCGACATCGCTCTGGCCAACACCCGAGAAGCCCTGCAGGCCAGCAGCGCCGCCGCTGACGCCACCCTGCACCGCGCGCTGACCCTGCTGCAAGTGCAAGGCCTCATCGAACGCGGCGCGCCGGCCGAGGCGCTCAAACTTCTGGCTGCACAGGTCAACTCGCCCCCCGGGCAAGACGGCCGCGCCGCGCTGTTGTTGCATGCCCAGGCCGCCCTGGCATTGCCGCGCGTGCCATTGGCAGCGAGCGAATTGCGCCAGGCCACCGAAGCGCTGCAGGCCTGGGTCACCGAACACGCGAACGACGCCAGCGCGTGGGTCGCGTTGGGCCAATGCGCGCAGGCGCTGGGCTTGCGGCTGCGCGCCGTGCGTGCCCAAGCTGAAGCGCAGGCCGCGTTGGGCGACATCAACGGCGCCATCGCGCGCTTGCGCAGCGGCCAAAGCCTGGCGCGCAGCGGGGCTGCCGGCGATTTCATCGAAGCCTCGGTGCTCGATGCCCGGCTGCGCCAACTCCAGGCGCAGCGCCTGGCCTTGCTGGCCGAAGCGCGCGGCACGCGCGGCGGCGGCCCGCGTGGCCCTGAAGGCGAAGACGGCAAGGCACCGTAGACTGCGCGCGCGGCGAAGGGGGCCGCCCGCATGTCATCGCGCTTGCTTGACAACCTGAACCAACAACTCTCCCAAGCCCACGAGCAGGTGGCATGGGGCCGCATCCAGGCGCAGCGTGCGCTGTACTTTGCGCGCCAGGGCCAACGCGAAGCCGCCACCGAACTGGTGGCCGCGGTGCGCCAGGAGTTCGCGGCCACGCCGCACGCCGAAGTCACGGCCTGGATCAGTCTGGCCGAGGCCTTGAACAAGTTCTACGCCAAGCCTGGCACCGAAGGCATGGACCGCCTGCGCCGAGCCGAGGCCCTGGCCCGGGCCATTCAGCACCCCGTGCTGGTGCCACTGTGCGCGGCCTGGCTGGCGCACTTCGAGTTCAACGCCAACCGCATGGAAGCCATGGCGCTACACGCCTCGCAAGCCCTGAGCCTGGCGCAGGGCGACCACCACGCCGCCTTGGCCCGCGTCAGCCTGGTACTGGCCGACGCCTACCACCATGCCGGCCGTTTCGACCTGGCCAAACCCTGGTACGCCCGCGTCCGGGAACACGCGCTGGCCGACGGCGATGACGCCATGATCAGTGCGATGTTGCATAACGTGGCGGCGTTTCGCGCAAGTGCGGTCCGGCTAGAGGATGCATTTGGACGGCACTCACCCAGCGAGGCGAAGCGGGCACTTATGGAAGCTGAGTCAACACGCACATATGACTACGGTGTTGGATCGAGCGCCATGCGTCTCCTCGTGCCGCTGCTCCGAGCGCAGTTGTTTACCGTCCAGGGAGACTATGCGAGTGCGATTGCACTCTTCGATGCAAACATTGAACTTGCAGTCGAGCAAGGCCTAGCCCGATTGCTCGCCTCCTTCCATGCTGATCGCGCGTGGTGCCATTTCAAACAGCACAACCTTCAGCTAACCACCTCCGACGTGGACGCCGCAACTGGAGCCCTTGTTCACGTCACGGACGCAGACGACCTGGCAGGAACTCACGCGAGGATCGCGAGACTGCTTAACGCGACTGGGCAAACTGACGCATCGAAGAAACACGAGGCATTGGCCACTCGCTACCTCAATGAACACAAAGGTAAGCAGGCCAGCCTGCTTACTTTGCTGGAGGCGTTGAACCCCAACTCGCGTTAGCTCACTGATCGGGGCGGGCGAACAAACGCTCCATCGCGACGTCAATCACCATCCCGCACAAGCTGTACAACAACGAGCCGATGAGTGCGGCAGGGAAGCCGCTGACGCTGAA
>JANMYI010000609.1:0-3228 GCA_031381955.1 Burkholderiales bacterium | reverse complement strand
CCCATGGCTGGGGGTCATGGCTGGGGGTCAGGTCTAGGTCAGGTCTTGCCTAATTGCCCCTGGGCCATAGAGTAGCCCCATGTCCCGCCCCCTGCGCATCGAATTCCCCGGCGCGATCTATCACGTCACCTCGCGTGGCGACCGGCGCGAGCCCATCTACCGCGATGATGCTGACCGGCACATGCACCTGGCCATCCTGGCCCAGGCGCTCGAACGGTTTGATGCCCAAGTGCTGGCCTATTGCCTCATGGGCAACCACTACCACCTGGTGTTGCACACGCGGGCGGCCAACTTGTCGCGCTTGATGCGCCACCTAAACGGTGTCTACACCCAGGCCTTCAATCGCCGCCACGGCTTGGTGGGGCATTTGTTGCAGGGCCGCTTCAAGGCCATCTTGGTGGATCACGATACCCACTTGCTGGCCCTGTGCCGCTATGTGGAGCGCAACCCGGTGGCCGCCGGGTTGGCGGCGCGTGCGGATGCGTGGGCATGGTCAAGCTGCCGCGCGCACCTGGGCCTGGCCGCGGCTCCGCCATGGCTGGACTGCGATGGCCTTCAAGCCTACGTGCTGGGCCGACTGCTGCGCAGTGCAAGCGACAGGCGCAGGGCCTGCTTGCTGTACGCCGCCTTGGTGTACGACGGTGATGCGCAAGCCGACAAAGCGTTCTGGGCGCAAGGCTTGCGCCAGCAAATCTATTTGGGCGCAGACGAGTTTGCGGCGCAGATACAAGCCATCGCCAAGCCAAGCGCCAAAGTAAGCAAGGAAATTCCGGCGGCCCAGCGAATGAACGCCTCGCGCGATGCCGCACAGCACGAGCGGCAGGTATGGAGCGATTGCCTGCTGCGCTGCCAAGGCGATCGCAATGCCGCGCTGGCGCTGGCGTACCGCTGCACTGAGCTGAAGATGCCCGCGCTGGCCCGGCTGGCCGAGCTTTCCGTATCGAGGATCAGCAGGCTGGTGGCGAGGGCTGAGCGGGACACAGTGAAAGCTGGCAATTAGGCAAGACCTGACCAAGACCTGACCCCATGGCCCTTTTGATCGTTCGCAAGGTCGAGGCATCCCACCGTCCGCTGTAATAAATGCGATCGTGACTGGTCAGCGCAGCCCTGGGTCACTACCGAATACTGTTCAGATTCACGATCCAGTGAACAACGTCACTGTGGTAATTAATGCCACGACGGGCAACGTGATCACCGTTAGAAGCGGTCCACCATCTCTGAGTTGTGGGAAATAGAGTCTATGAGAGACAGTTCAAATATTGCTCAGTCGGTACGCATGCTAGAGGCTCAATATCTGGCAGGTGGGATTACATTGAACGCGCTCGCTCATCGAGCCGAGGTGCTGCTAGAACAAGCTAGATCGGCACTGTCCCCTGAGAAGCACCAGCAGGCGATGAATTGCGCTTATGTCATTGAGGAAATCAATGCGCTTGTACTTGATGAAGGGCGGGCAATGAGTGCCGGTGAACGATTGCGCCTGACCATCGAACTTCAAAAGCTGTCCTCTTTGATGCCTGTTGCTTGAAGCTGGCTCTTTGCGCGTTAGTTTGTGATGCCATCAAAGACCGAGCTCCAATGCGAGCATTGGAGCCGGTCAGGCGCACAGGCGACCTGCGAGCTCCTGTGCGCGAGACCAACCGGCAAACAAAAAGAGGACGTTCCCCTTTAGAAACTATTTCCCATCTAAAAGGGGATCGTCCACATTTATCCACAATAACGCCGGCGCTGGCGTCTGCAAATCGGTGTTGCCCAGCGAGCCGCGGTCCGGCTTGCGGCAAGGTCAGCGATCCCGCCCTACCCTGCCGGCAAGGCGACCAGCGGGTCTGCGCAGGCCACGCCCAGGGGCTGAAAGTGCTTGAGATTGCAGGTCAGCAACAGCAGGCCGCCGTTCTGGGCCAGCGCGGCGATGGCGACATCGGCAAAGCCGGGGTGGCAGCCTTGAGCCATGGCCGCATCGGATATCTGACCGGCGAGCCGCGCCGCTTGTGCATCCAGCGGCAGGATGCGCTCGCCATAGGCGGCCAACAAGCCGTTGAGCCAGCGGTCAAGGCGGTCGGCCCGCTCCAGCCCACCGGCGCGGCGCAGCTTGCCGATGCCCTGGGCCATTTCAGCAACGGCTATGGACGGCAGGAACAGCGCTTCGTGATGCGCTTGCAGCCATTCGCCCAGCTTGGCGGGCACAAAGGCTTCACGCCCAGGCGCCAGCGCGGACACCACACTGGTGTCCAGCAGAAAGCCTTTATGCAAAGTCGATACCCCGCAGCGGCGTGGTGTCGCGCTCGGTTTCCAGCGGTTCGGGCAGCGCCAACAGGTAGTTGGCGAGGTTGGGCATCTCCAGCGGATAAAGGCGCGCGCCGTCGGCCACCGGAACGATCATTGCGCAGGGCCGGCCATGGCGGCTGACCAGCGTCGGCCGCCCATTTTCGGCGGCGGTCACGAGGGCCGAAAAACCCGCCTTGGCTTCACGAATCTGCACGATGTCCACGATCGCTCCTTGTGTGACTACATGAGGTCATATTACGCGGGAAGACCTCAGAGGGCAAGCGACAACTGAGAGGCGTCCGGGCAGGTGGGCAGGCGGGGCAGCGAATTGGTGGGTCGCCCTGGGCAGTGCATGTTCCGCGCATTGGATTGGTTGAGGATATTGGCGTTGCCGCCGACGAGACCGGCTACTCCGCCTTCACCCCCGCCAGATCAAGCGCCGCCTTGTAGGCCGCGATTTGATCCTTCAGGAACACGCCCAACGCCTCAGGCGTGGAGGTGCTTGAGATGAACCCGGCTTTGTCCAGCGTCGCCTTCACGTCGGGCCTGTTCATGGCGGCAATGAACTCCTTGTTGACCCGGTCAACCACGTCGCGCGGCATCTTGGCCGGGCCGAACAGGGCCGCCCACGACACCAGGTGGAATTTCTCGAAGCCCACTTCGTTCAAGCTCGGCACATCGGGCAAGGCCGGGCTGCGCTTGTCCAGCATCACCGCAAACGCCCGCAGTTTGCCTTCACGGATGTGACTGAGCGACGTGCCGGACGACACCACCATCATCTGCACCTGGTTGCCCAGCATGTCGGTCAGTGCCTGCGGCTCGCCTTTGTAGGGCACGTGGGTCATCTGGATGCCGGCCAGCGACGAGAACACCGCCGTGGCCACGATGCCCGTGGTGTTGCCCGTGGCGTAGTTCAGCTTGCCTGGGTTGGCTTTGGCATAGGCCACGAACTCGGCCGCATTCCTG
>JANMYI010000058.1:0-1524 GCA_031381955.1 Burkholderiales bacterium | reverse complement strand
CGCTCACCCTGCACTTCCTCGAGCCACAGGTACGGATCTTCAGTGGCGGCGGCCGGGGTTCGGGTTTGCGACATGGCGGGGGCGGCGGCAAATGTCAGGGCGGCGCACAGCAGCAGGGCCAGGCCCCGGCTGTGCCGGTGGTTGAAGCCGACGAAGCTGCGCAGAGGTTTCATCGGGACGGTGACTGTAGGGCCAGGGGTTGCACTTCGACGCTGTCCTGACCGTTGCCGAACCAGACCGTGCCGTCCTGCACGGTGATTTGCAACTGCATCGAACGGTGCGCCAAGGCCGCCAGCGCCAGGCTTTGCGCCGACGGCACCTGCCACAGTGCCAGGTTGCTCAGGCGGGCCAGCTTGTTCTGGATGGAGGCCCACCAGACCGTGGTCGACGACGCGTAGCCGTACAGGGTGACGCGGCGTGCGCGGCCGCAGGCGCGCGTGATGCGACGGTCATCGGGCTGGCCCACTTCCAGCCAGTGCAGCAGCTGGCCGGTGAGGTCATGCTGCCAGAGGTCGGGCTCGTCGGCCTCGGCCAGGCCGCGCGCCTGCGTCAGCGCGCCGCCGTGGTCGTCGGCAGGCACGTTCAGAGCAAAGGCCAGCAAGCGCATCATCAGCCGCTCTGCGGTTTCCGACGGCTGCAGCGCCAGCGTGAGCTGGTGGTCGGCGTACAGATTGCGGTCCATGTCGGCGATCTGCAGCGCCGCTTTGTAGATGGTGGCTTTCAGCGCCATGGCGCGGCTGCCGCAGGGCAGCGGGTGGGGGGTGTACAGCGGTGTGTGGGCATGCGGTGGCCGTGAGCTGGCAAAACCGGGCACTGTGCCACAAGCTGCGCCAACGGGGCGCGGGCGGCGAGCGGGGGCCGTCAGGGCTTTTCAGCCAGCGCCTTCAGGTTGGCCAGACCGCCCTCGAAGTCCTTGCCCACCATGCTGTCAGCAAACAGCGCCATCCAGCGGAACAGCGGGTTGCTGCCCATGTTGCCGTTCATGGCCCAGGTGACGCGGGTGCCGCTGCCTTCGGCGGCAAACGTCAGTTCTCCAGTGGAGGTGGTACCGAAGTCCGGGAAATAGAGGTCGAAAGCCACGCGCTTGCCCGGCTCGGCGGCGGTGAAGCTCATTTTGCCGTCGCCCTCGCTGGCGCTCTTCCAGGCCCAGACAGCGCCGGCGCCGCTTTCCGGCCCGCTGTAGGTGACCTGCATCGCCGGGTCGCGCCGGTTCCACACCGACCATTCTTTCCAGCCCCGGGGGTTGGCCACCAGCGCGTAGATCTTGTCGGCCGGCGCCGCCACCAGCGTGCTGCGTGTCACCTTGAACTGCGAAGACAACAACATGCCACCCGCGGCCAGCAAGGCCACCAGGCCCAGCAGCACGATCACTGCCCATTTGACGACTTTCATGGCCGGTCTCCTCACAACGGTGTTGAATGTGGGCGCAGTTTCGCGCGCCCCGGCGCCGGGGGCAAGGGTGGCATCATTGATGACCACGCAGGCACTGCAAGCCTGCGGCCTGTCATGAAAGATGCCTATGAA
>JANMYI010000019.1:0-2692 GCA_031381955.1 Burkholderiales bacterium | reverse complement strand
TCGGTTGTCCGCGCGGTTTGACAGTCGTAAACAACATGTTTATGCTCGTCGAGATGATTCGATCATTCGCCGATGCCGATACCCAGCGCTTCTACGCGACAGGCCGGTCACGACGCGTTCCCAGCGAGATTCGATCCAGGGCGGCGATGCGCCTGACACAGCTCGACGCCGCTACACGCATCGATGATTTGCGCCTGCCGCCGTCGAACCAGTTGGAAGCCCTGAAGGGTTCTCGCAAGGGGCAGTGGAGCATCCGCGTCAACCAACAATGGCGCCTGTGTTTCCGCTTCGACGCGGGCGATGCCTTTGATGTTGAGATTGCCGACTACCACTGAATGGAGTTCACCATGATCAAAAACGGATTGCCGCCCATCCATCCCGGCGAGTTTCTGCGCGAGAACCTGGAGGAGTTGGCGATTTCGCAAGCGCAGTTCGCGCGCACCATCAGCGTGGCGCCGATGCGCATTTCGCATGTCATCAATGGTGCTCGGCCGGTGACGGCGGAGCTGGCGCTGCTGTTCGGGCGTGCGCTGGGCCAGTCGCCCCAGTATTGGCTCAACTTGCAGGCGGCGCATGATTTGAAACTGGCCGAAACGGCCATGGGTGCGCGCCTGCGGGCCGTGACAGAACTGGCGATTGGCTGAGTGGGGTGTCACCATCCCGGCCCTGCCATGCGGCGCTGTTGTGGGCGAAGACGATGGTGACGGCGGTTGCGAACGTGCACGCCAATGTGACTGCCATGAGCGGCGTTTCGCTCGGCGCCAAGCCGGCCAACATCCCGGTCGATCAGCCGACTTGATTCGAGCTGGTCATCAACCCCAAAGCCGCCACAGCGCTGGGCCTGCCGATCCCACAAGTGCTCTTGCCGCACACCGATAAGGAGATTCAGTGAAACGACGCTCCTGGCTGCTGGCCACCACCAGCGCGACGCTGTTTGGCGGGTTGGCTGCGCCGCCCTCGCGTGCCCAGCCTGGCCAGGTGTTGCAACGCATCGGCTATCTGTCGGCAGGCAGCGCCACCTTGAACCCCGCCGGCGTACCGGCCTTTCGTGAGGGTTTGCGCGAGCGTGGCCATGTCGAAGGCCGCGATATCGTGTTGGATGTGCGCTTTGCAGAAGGTCGCGCGCAGGATCTGCCGCGCCTGGCCGCCGAAATCGCCGCGCTCAAGCCCGTGGTGATCATCGCTATCGGTCCGACCGCCACTGACGCTGCGCTGGCCGTCACGGCCACGCTGGCCACGCCCATCGTGTCACTGGGCGACCTGGTCGCCTCGGGCTACGCGGCGCAGCTCGCTCGCCCGGGCGGGCGGGTGACGGGGATCAGCTTTCTACCGTTGCCGCTGAATGCCAAGCGCCTGGAGCTGCTCGCGCAGACCTTGCCCAAGGGCAGCGCCGTACTCAATCTGGCCGGCCTGCAACCGCTGCCCGAAGCCATGCGGCTAGTCGAGGACGCGGGGCACGCGCTGGGGCTGGTGACGCATGCGGCGTATGCGAACACGGTGGAGAAGGTCGACGCGGCATTCGCAGCCGCGCGCCGCTTGCGCGTGGCCGGCGTCACCGTGCTCAACTCACCGTTCCTGTACAACCTGCGCGCGCACATCTTCCAACTCGCAGCGAGTGCCAAACTGCCCGCCATCTATCAGTGGCCCGACGCCGCGCGCGAAGGTGGACTGATGGCCTACGGGCCGAGCATTGACGCGATGTATCGCCAGCTCGCCGGCTACGCCTCGCGCATCCTGGCTGGCGCCAAGCCGGCCGACTTGCCTATAGAACAACCGACGCGGTTTGAGTTGGTCATCAACCTCAAGACCGCCAAGGCGCTGGGCCTTAACGTTCCAAATGCGCTGCTGCTGCGGGCTGATGAGGTGATTCAATGACCACGCGTGCGCGCAGCCATCGAATGAGCCAACGACGGCGGCTTGTGCTCGCGCTAGTCGCCAGCCTCGCGGGGCAGGCGGCCGTGCTGCGGGCACAGGCACCCGCCGCGAGCCTGCGCCGCGTCGGCGTGCTGGCACCCAGCACTCGCGCGAAGGAGGAGATCACCCTCAAGCCCGTCTTCGACCAGATGCACGAACTCGGCTGGATCGAAGGGCAGAACATGGCCTACGACCGCGCCTATGCCGATGATCAGCACGACACGCTGCCCCGGCTTGCCGCCGAGTTGGTCGCGCGCAAACCGGAGTTGATTTACGCGCCGCCATCGCCATCGGCCCTGGCCGCGAAGCAGGCAACGCAGACGATTCCCATCGTGTTTGGCGCCGTGCAGGATCCGGTCGGCATCGGGCTGGTGACGAGCCTGGCGCGTCCGGGAGGCAATGTGACCGGGATCAGCAACATCAGCGCTTCGCTTGCACCCAAGCGGGTCCAATTGCTGAGGGAAATCCTGCCCGGGATGAAGCGCCTCGGCCTGCTGGGCGACCCGACAGATGCGACCACAAAGATCGAGCAGCAAGCGCTTGTACCAGCGGCCGCCTCGCTTGGCCTGACGATCATCGTTGCCGAAGCCCCAAGTCCGGCCGACTTCGACGCAGCGGTCGCCAGATTGGTCGCGGAGCGGGTCGACGCGATCCACCTACTGGAGTCCGCACTTACCTTCAACATGCGTGCCCGGGTGATCGAACTGGCGAATCAAAGGCGCGTACCGGTGATTTCAGGCGGCCAGGGATCGCTCTTCTCCTATGGCGCACCGCTGGC
>JANMYI010000697.1:0-5164 GCA_031381955.1 Burkholderiales bacterium | reverse complement strand
TGCTCACGTCGAGGTTTCGGTAATGGAAGTACGACTCCAGCGCGGGCATGTGGTTAGCCAGGAAGCGGCGATCCTGGCAAATGCTGTTGCCGCACATCGGGCTCTTGCCCGGCTTCACATAGCGCTTCAGGAACGCGATGGCTTCAGCCTGCGCGGCGGCTTCATCCATAACCGATGCCTTGACGCGATCCACCAAGCCGCTGCGTCCGTGCGTGCCTTTGTTCCAGGCGTCCATCGCATCGAGCGTAGCGTCGCTCTGGTGAATCGCAATCACCGGGCCTTCGATGCGCCGCGTGATCTTGGCGTCGGTCACCACCAGCGCCAGCTCAATGATGCGGTCACTCTCGGGTTTGAGGCCGGTCATTTCCAGGTCGATCCAGACCAGGTTGTCGTCTTGGGCGGGCAGGTCGATCTCGGGCATGGGCGGGGCCGCTGCGGGCAAAGTGAAGCGGGGGATTCTCACCCAGGCCTACACTCGCGCCCCCATGCATGAAACCACCCTCGCCCACATCTTCGCCGCCGCCCTGCTGGCCAGCCTGACGCTGAAGTTCTGGCTCGCCACGCGCCAGACCCGCCACGTGGCCCAACACCGCGGCAGCGTGCCCGCGGCGTTTGCCGGCAGCGTGACGCTGGCGGCGCACCAGAAGGCGGCCGACTACACCTTGGCCAAGAGCCGGCTGGCCTGGGTCAGCCTGACGCTGGGTGCCGTGTGGCTGGTGGGTTGGACGCTGCTGGGCGGCCTGGATGCCTTGAACCAGGCCGTGCGCGACGCCGTGTTGCCGCAATGGGGCGGCATGGCCTACCAGCTCGCCCTGCTGGTGGCGTTTTCGTTCATCAGCGGCACGCTCGACTTACCGCTGGAGTGGTACGCAACGTTTCGCCTGGAGCAACGCTTCGGCTTCAACCGCATGACTCTGCGCTTGTGGCTGCTGGACACGCTCAAGGGCCTGGCCGTGGGCACGCTGCTCGGCCTGCCGCTGGCCGCGTTGGTGCTGTGGCTGATGGCGGCGGCTGGCGCACAGTGGTGGCTGTGGGCCTGGGCCGTCTGGGTCGGCTTCAACCTGGTGTTATTGGTCGTCTACCCCACCATCATTGCGCCTTGGTTCAACAAGTTCGAGCCCTTGGCTGACGAGCAGTTGGCGCAGCGCGTGAAGGCCCTGATGCAGCGCTGCGGCTTTGCCGCCAAGGGCCTGTTCGTGATGGACGGCAGCCGCCGCTCGGCGCATGCCAACGCCTACTTCACCGGCCTGGGCGCATCCAAGCGCGTGGTGTTCTTCGACACCCTGCTGGCGCGGCTGAATGGCGGCGAAGTGGAGGCCGTGCTGGCCCACGAGCTGGGCCACTTCAAGCACCGCCATGTGTTGCAGCGCATGGCCGGCATCTTCACCTTCAGCCTGGCTGCGCTGGCGCTGCTGGGTTGGTTGTCGCGCCAACCGGCCTTCTATGGCGGGCTGGGCGTGGCACCGAATTTGAATGCGCCGAACGACGCGCTGGCGCTGCTGCTGTTTGCGTTGGCGTTGCCGGTGTTCAGCTTTTTTGTCTCGCCGCTGCTGGCGCATTTTTCACGGCGCCAGGAGTTCGAGGCCGACGCTTACGCCTGCACCCAGGCGCGTGGTGCTGACCTGGCCCAGGCCCTGCTCAAGCTGCATGAAGACAATGCCTCAACCTTGACGCCCGACCCGCTGTACGTGCGCTTTTACTATTCCCACCCACCCGCCGGCGAACGCCTGGCGGCCCTGGCAGCGCATGGCGCTTGACGCGGCAGCGCTGAGCTTGCGGGTGGGCTTGCGCGAAGGCCTGGTGGTGGCCACGCATGGCCGCCACGCCCTGGTGGAAACGGCCGGCGTGCGCGGCCTGTGCCACCCGCGCGGCAAGAAGCTCGACGTGGTGGTGGGCGACGCCGTGATGTGGGCTGCCGCCGGCGACGAAGGCGTGATCGAGGCCACCGTGCCGCGGCGCAACCTGCTGTTTCGGCAAGACGACTTTCGCACCAAGTCGTTCGCCGCCAACATCGACCAACTGTTGATGTTGGTGGCTGGCGAGCCGGTGTTCAGTGAATCGCAGCTCGCGCGCGCGCTCATCGCTGCCGAGCAGGCCGGCATTGGCACGCTGATCGGCCTGAACAAGACCGACTTGCCGGCCACTGAATTGGCGCGCAAGCGCTTGCAGCCTTATGGCGCGATGGGCGTTGGCGTGATCGAGCTGAGCTTGAAGAAGCAACCCGATGCGTCGCGCGCGACCTTGATACAGCATCTGGCCGGCAAGCGCACCCTGGTGCTGGGCCCCAGCGGCACGGGCAAGAGCACACTGATCAACCTGCTGCTGCCGCAGGCTGCGGCCGTGGTGGGTGAGATCTCGCAAGCCCTGAAGGCCGGGCGCCACACCACCACCCACACCAGTTGGTACTGGCTCGACGCCGAGCACAGCGCCGCGGTGATCGACTCACCCGGTTTTCAGGAATTTGGCTTGCAGCACATCCATGCCGAAGAGCTGGCCAACTGGATGCCCGACTTGCGCGCCCACCTGGGCCACTGCCGCTTTTACAACTGCACGCATCGCCACGAGCCGGGCTGTGGTGTGCTCGCCGCTGCCGCGCTGGGGCAGATCAGCGATGCGCGGCTGCGCGTGTATGGGCAGATTCTTGAAGAGCTGGAAAGCGCGCACAGATAGACCCGCTCAGCCGAGCACGTGCGCCAGCGACAGCAGCGCCAGCAACAGCATCCACAACACCACCGAACGCCAAACCAGGCCGACCACGTTTTGCAGGTGGCTGGGCTCCAGGGTTGCACCCGGCGTGGCGCCGCCCAACTGAACGCCCAGCGCACCGGCGGCGGCCGCCAAAATAACACCTTCATGCGTGCGCGGCCACAGGCCCGCATCGCGCCGCCAGCCGTTGATCGCTTCCTCGAAGTTGCCCACCACGGCAAAGCCGAATGCGGTCAAACGCGCCGGCATGGCGTCAATCCAGTCAAAGGCGGCCAACGCCGCCTGCTGCGCCCGCTCATGCGCCAGGGCATGGGCCGCCTCCGCATCGCGCGAGCGGTGGCGGGCCATGTAGCCGGCCATGCGGTACATCACCGCACCGGCCGGGCCCAGGCCCAGCGTGGACATCACCACGAACCAGAAGAACACACCAAAGACGTGGCGGTGCGCTTCAAGCAGCGCCTGCTCCACGACATGGCGCAACACCTGTTCGCGTGGCAGCACGCTGGCGTCAAGCCGCTGCCAGCGCGAAAGCAGGCTGCGCGCCTGCTCGTCATCGCCGCGCTCCAGCGCTTCGCGGATGTCGGTGAACCAGTGGCTGGACTGGCGAAAGCCCAGCGTGAGGTAGAGCACGGCCACATCAAAGGCCAGCGCCAGCAGCACGCTGGCCTGGGTCAGGCCGAAGTAGACCAGCCAGGTCAACAAGGCCGGCGCCCCCACCGCCATGGCCCAGACCACCCACGCATGGTGGCCGCGCCCCGCGTCGAAATTGCGGCCGATCAGCTCAGCCCAATCCGCCCAGGCTTGGTGCACGAAGTTGTCGGGTGGCAGAGGCTTGGCTTGTTCAATCAACAACGCCAGGAGGACGGCAAAGAAACTCATCGTGGCCGGATCATAGCCAGGCACTGCGGCCGAGCTCCGAGGTCTCTAACTGCCCAGCACGTGGTAAAGATTGCGCAGCATGGCGGCGGTGGCGCCCCAGATGAAGAACTCTCGCTCGACCCCGGCCGTGCCGCGGCCGCGCCAGGGCATCGTCAGAAAGCGGCGCCGCTCGCCGGCGAATTCGATCTCATGGCGGCGGTGGTGCGCCGGCGTCATCAAGTAGGCCAGCGGCACCTCGAACGCCTCGGCCACTTCGAAGGCATCCAACCGCAGCTCGAAGCCGGGCTGCACCAAGCCCACCACTGGCGTGACGGCATAGCCTGTGATCGTGGTGTACAGGGGTAATTGGCCGATCACCTCGATGCACGTGCGCGCCAGACCCACTTCTTCCTCGGCCTCGCGCAGCGCGGTGTGGACGTGGTCGCTGTCGCCTTCATCGGTGCGCCCGCCGGGAAAGCTGATTTGCCCAGGGTGGTCGTACAGATGATCGGTGCGGCGCGTGAGCAGCACCGCCAGGCCCGCCTCGCGCTGCACCAGCGGCACCAGCACCGCCGCCTGGCGCAGGGTTTCGGGCCGGGCACCGGAGTCGCCAGGAATGGCCGCCGGTGGCAACGGCCGCGCCAGGCGCGAACGCAACGCCGCCGCGCTCAGCTGAGCCAAGGCCAGTGGTGCCAGGTGGGCGTCGGTGCCCACCACGGGTATGGCCTCGGGGTGCTTGATGGGCGCCCTGGCCATGGCGGCTGCGCGGCGCTGGGAAAGATGCTCCGCCGCCGACACCCTTACGCCAGCTTCTCCTTGATGCGCGCCGACTTGCCGCTGCGCTGGCGCAGGTAGTACAGCTTGGCACGGCGCACGTCGCCGCGGCGCTTGACTTCAATGCCCGAGATGCTGGGGCTGTGGAGCTGGAAGGTGCGTTCCACACCTTCGCCGCTGGAAACCTTGCGCACGATGAAACTGGAATTCAGGCCGCGGTTGCGTTTGGCAATGACCACGCCTTCGTAGGCCTGCACCCGCTTGCGCGTGCCTTCAACGACGTTGACGCTGACGATCACCGTGTCGCCGGGGGCGAACGGCGGGATCGTCTTGTTCAGACGGGCAATTTCCTCTTGTTCGAGGATGGCGATCAAATTCATGGGGGCTCCGGTGCGATCTTGCGCTGGGCTGGGATTGAGTGCCTGCCCTTTGGTGCGCCCATTAAACAATTTGCACAGGGTGCGCGGGCGCGGGCGGGTGGTGGCTGGGCCACCGTTATGCCAGGCAGAGGATCGAAAAACTTGTCATTCTAGCCTGAGTGAAGCGAGGTACTGCTCGTCTTGCCGGCTCAAGCGCCCAGCCGTACGCGCCGCATGGATCAAATCAGGCCGGCGCCGCGCTGTCGTCTCCAGGGCGCGCTCGCGCTGCCAACGCACAACCTGGGCGTGATGCCCCGACAACAACACCGCCGGCACGATGGCCCCGCCCCACTGTGCGGGCAACACCTCGGGGCGGCTGTAGTGGGGCCCTTCGAGCAAGCCGGCTGAAAAGCTGTCTTGCTGGTGCGAGGGCTCGTTCAACACACCCGGCAGCAAACGCGCCACAC
>JANMYI010000671.1:0-3304 GCA_031381955.1 Burkholderiales bacterium | reverse complement strand
GCTGCAAATCCTTCGGCCCGAGGAAGCCGAGGTGCCATTGCCAGCCGTGTTCCATGAAGCTCACGCCCTTGCCGCTGACGGTGTAGGCCAGGATGCAGGTGGGCCGGCCATCGGGCTCGTTCAGTGCGGTGTTGAGCGCAGTGCTCACGGCATCGAGGTCATGCCCGTGCTTCACGACCAGCGTGCGCCAGCCGAAGGCTTCCCACTTGGCCTTGAGCGGCTCGGTTTTCATCGTTTCCTGCGGGTCGCCGTCGCTGCCCGCGGCGTTGATGTCGACGATGCCCACCAGGTTATCGAGCTTCCAGTGCGCGCCGGAAATCGCTGCCTCCCAGATCTGGCCTTCGGTCTGTTCGCCGTCGCCCATCAGGCACACCGTGCGCGCGGGCGAGCCACGGCGTTTGGTGCCCAGCGCCATGCCGACCGACACGCTCAGGTTGTGTCCAATGGAGCCGGATGAAAAGTCCACCCCCGGCACCTTCTTCATGTCGGGGTGGTCGCCCAGCGGGCTCTTGAAGCGGGTGTAGGTGTCGAGCCAGCTTTGTGGGAAGAAGCCCAAGTCAGCCAGCACCGGGAACAGGCCGATGGCGGCGTGGCCCTTGCCCATGGTGAAACGGTCGCGATCCGCCCATTGCGGCTCGGCCGCGCGCACATGCATGAAGCGGTAATACAGGGCGGCCACGATCTCGGCCATGGAAAAGCTGGAGCCGTAGTGGCCCGAGCCGCAGATGTCGGTCATGCGCAGGGTTTCCAGGCGGATCAGCCGTGCTTTTTCGCGCAGTGCTTCCTTGGTGACCGTGTGCGCGGCGCGTGAACTCATCGTTGGGCTCCGGTGGGCGGGGTCACCTGTGGGCTGGGGTCATGGGCCGGGGTCAGGTCTTGCCTTTTGCCTCGCCAGCGCCAGCCGCCGGCGGCAAACCGTTCTGCATGGCGATGAAGTCAGCCAGCATGGGCACATAGCGCTCGCCCTGGCCGGCGGCTTCCATGGCCGCGAAGCTGTTCTTCACCGCGGCCTGCATCGGGTTCACCAGGCCCAGTTCACCCGCCATGCTGGCCAGGTAGCGCATGTCTTTGTGGGCGTTGCTGATGCTGAACTTGTGCGCGTTCTCGTCATGCAACAGTGACCACTGCATGAAGGTGTCAAAAAACGGGCTGCGCATGCGGCCCGCGCCGATGACCGAGTGAAACTGCTCGATGCTCAGGCCCGCCTTGCGCGCGATGGTCAGGCCTTCGGCAAACAGCGCGGCATAACCCATGGCGATGAAGTTGTTGATCAACTTCATCTTGTGGCCCGCGCCCACCGCGCCCAGGTGCACCACGTTGCCGGCCCAGCAGCGCAGCACGGGCTCGATGGTGGCGAAGGTGGCGGGGTCGGCGCCGACCATGGTGTCGAGCGTGCCGGCCTCGGCCTCTTTGGGCGTGCGCGACAGTGGCGCATCAGTGAAGGTGATGCCGGCCTGCGCGCATTCATCGGCCAAGGCCAGGGTGGAGACCGGGTTCGAGGTGGAGCAGTCGATCACGATCAACCCCGCCTTGCGCGAAGCCAGCACGCCTTGCGGCCCGCGCATCACCGCCTCAACCTGCGGCGAGCCGGTGACGCAAAGATGAATGATGCTGCACGCCTGCGCCAGTTCCAGCGGCGTGGCGGCTTCGCGCGCACCGAGTGATTTCAAACGTTCGACCGGCTCGCGGTTGCGGTGGCCCATCACCACCAGCGGGTAGCCCTTGGTGACCAGGTTCTTGGCCATGCCGGCGCCCATCAGGCCCACGCCGATGAAGCCCACGGTCGGCTTCATGCCGATCTCTCCTGATTCGTTGGTTTGATGCCGCTCATTTCTTGCCGGCTCCGTTCAGTGCCCGATAGGCGAGGATGACCTGGCTGTCATCCGCCGCGCCGTGGCCCAGGCCCGATGCCGCCAGGAACATCTGCATGGCGGCCGATGACAGTGGCAGCCCGGCCTTCAGTGCGCGTGCTTCACCGAGCACGATGCCGAGGTCTTTGACGAAGATGTCGACCGCGCTGGTGACAGCCGGGTCGGCCTGCATCATGCGCGGGCCCCGGTCGCCCCACATCCAGCTGTTGCCGGCACTGGCGCTGATGATCTCGTGCACGGTGGCCGTTGACACACCCGCACGCTCAGCCAGGTGCAGGGCCTCGGCCGCGGTGGCGATGTGAACGCCGCACAGCAGCTGATTGATCATCTTCGCGGTGGAACCCTGGCCCACGGTGCGGCCGCAATCGAACACGCGCTGGCCCAGTGCGTCGAGTACCGGTTTGGCTTGCGCCATCACCGTTTCTTCGCCCGAACACATGATGCTGAGTGAGGCCGCGTGCGCCCCCTTGGTGCCGCCTGAAACGGGTGCGTCGAGCGTGCGCAGGCCCATGCTGGCCAGGCGTTGCGCGGTGCCCGCGGCATGAGCCGGCGCTTGGGTGCAGCCCAGCGCCACGATGGCGTTTTTGGGCAGGGCAGCGGCGGCGCCGGCATCGAACAACACAGCGTCGGCCTGTTCGCCTGAAACCACCATCAGCCACAGCAACTCGGCGCCTTGCGCCGCAGCGGCCGCGCTGTTGGCCGCCTTGCCGCCGGCAGCCACCAGCGCATCGGCCGCGCCGGCGCGCACGTCAAAGCCTGTCACGCTGTGCCCGGCCTTGAGCAAGTTCAAGGCCATCGGCACGCCCATGGCGCCAAGGCCGACGAAGCCAATTTTCATAACGTTTGACCTGACCTATTCCTTAACGGCGCCCGTCATCGCACTCACATAGTGCTCAACAAAGAAGGCATACAGCACCACCAGCGGCAGCGAGCCCACCAGCGCGCCGGCCATGAGCGAGCCCCAACGGTATTGGTCGCCATCGGTGAACGCAGAAAGGATCGCCACCGGCACGGTTTTCTTCTCGGTGCTGTTGATGAAAGTGAGCGCGTAGATGAACTCGTTCCAGCACAGCGTGAGGCAGAAGATGGCCGCCGAGATGAGCCCAGGCACGGCCAGCGGCAAGATGATCTTGGTGAGAATTTGCCAGCGGTTGGCACCATCGACCAGTGCGCTTTCTTCCAGCTCGTAGGGGATGGTCTTGAAGTAGCCCATCAGCAGCCAGGTGGAAAACGGAATCAGGATCGTGGGGTAGGTGAGGATCAACGCAAACGGCGTGTCGAACAGGCCGTATTGATAGACCACCGTGCTCAGCGGAATGAACAGAATGGAAGGTGGCACCAGGTAGGCCAGGAAGATCGCGCCGCCGACCCACTGCGAGTACCTGAAGCGGATCCGGGTGATCGCGTAGGCCGCGAACACGCTGGCGATCAGC
>JANMYI010000663.1:0-2226 GCA_031381955.1 Burkholderiales bacterium | reverse complement strand
ATAACTGGCCAACTCACTGGCCAGGAAGAGCGCGCAGCCGGCTACCTCGTGGGCATGGCCGGGGCGGCCCATGGGCACGCTGGCGATGATCTGCGCCAGCTTGTCGGGCGTCATCAGGCCGGCGGTGATGTCGGTGTCGATGAAGCTGGGGCAGATGGCGTTGACGCGCACATTGTCCGGCGCCAGCTCGCGCGCTGCTGCCTTGGTGTAGCCCAGCATGGCGGCCTTGGCGGCGGAGTAGTGGCTGCCGCCGTGAATGTCCAGCTCAATCCCCGTCACATAGCTGGCCAAATCTGAAGCCAGAAAGAGGGCGCAGCCCGCCACTTCATGCGCATGCCCCGGCCGCCCCAGCGGCACGCTGGCGATGATTTGCGCAAGCTTGTTGGGCGTCATCAGGCCAGCGGTGATGTCGGTGTCGATGAAGCTCGGGCAGATGGCATTGACACGGATGTTGTCGGGCCCGAGTTCGCGCGCTGCGGCCTTGGTGTAGCCGAGGATGGCTGCCTTGGCCGCCGAGTAATGCGAGCCGCCGAAGACGCCGCCGCCGCGCTGGGCCGAGACCGAACTCATGTTGATGATGCTGCCGCTGCGCCGCGCGCGCATGCCCGGCACCACGGCCTGGGTCATGAACAGGGTGCCGCGCATGTTCACGTCCATCACGCGTTCGTAGGTGGCGGCGTCGACTTCCATCAGCCGCTGCGGGCTGGTGATGCCGGCGATGTTCACCAGCACGTCGATGTGGGGGAAGGCTTCGAGCGCAGCGGCCACGGCGGCGTCGCATTCGGCTTTGTCCGTCACGTCACAACGCCCGCCGATGTGGCCGCTGCCGGGCAGCGTGGCCGCAGCTGCCAGTGCAGCGCGTTCATCCAGGTCGAGGATCTGGATGCGCGCGCCATGCTCGGCGAACAAGTTGGCACAAGCCAGGCCCAGGCCACGCGGGCTGGCGCCGCCGGTGATGACGACGGTGCGGTTCTTCAACAACATGAAAGTTTCCAGTAACGGTAAGTCAACGGCCAACGGCTTTGCGTACCACCGCCGCCACGCCTTCAGCGTCGAGCCCATAGTGCCGGTACAAATGCGTGGGCGGGCCAAGCAGGGAATACTGGTCCGGCATGCCGATGCGCACCAGCCGTGCGCTTAAAGCTTCTTCGGCCATCACCTCGGCCACGGCCGAGCCGAAGCCTGATGACACGTTGTGTTCTTCGGCCGTGATCACCACCCCATGCCGCGCCGCGCGGCGAATCGCTTCACGGTCAATCGGCGCGATGGAATACATCTCCACCACGCCCAGCTCAATGCCCTCAGCCTTGAGCAAATCAGCCGCGCCAAGGCTGGCTGCTACCAGGTTGCCCACGGCCAGCACCGTGGCGTGCTGGCCTTCGCGCAAGCGGTTGCTGCCGCCGATCTTCCATGCGGGCGGTGCGCTGTACACCGGCGTTTCACGCCCGCGCCCGGCGCGGAAATAGATCGGGCCGTCGTGGCTGATGGTGCTGGTTAACGCGGCGCGAATGGCCATGCCGTCGCACGGCGCCATGAGCGTCAAGCCGGCGATGGCGCGCAGCGCGCCGATGTCTTCATTGCAATGGTGGCTGGTGCCGTAAAAACCCATGGCGATGCCGCTGTGCGTGCCGACCATGCGCACGTTCAGGCCGGGGTAGCAAATGTCGTTGCGGATGTTTTCCACGCCCATCAGCGCCAGGAAGAACGAGTAATTGCTGATGACCGCGATGTGCCCCGTGGTGGCCAGGCCGGCGGCGGCGCCGATCATGTTGCGCTCGGCAATGCCGAAGTTGAAATAGCGATCAGGGTACTTGCGGCCGAAGCCGACCACCTGCGTGGGGCGGCCCAGATCGGCCGTGCAGACCACGATGTCATGGCCTTGCTGCACCAGTTCGTCGAGCACCGTGCCGGTGGTGAGCTGGGGCGACAGGCCGAGTGACGTGGCCATGTCCCAGGTGGCGCCATCGGCCAGGCCGTGGATGCGGCTTTCGCTCAGGTCGAGCTTGGCGCGCGCCTCCGGGCTGATGTAGGTGATGCCTTCCGCGCGTGGCTGCGGCACCCAGCGGCTGATGTCATGCGTTGTCATCCGACGCTCCCTTCCAGCACTTCCTTGTAGGCCTGCTGCAAATCCTTGGGCCCCAGGAAGCCCAGGTGCCACTGCCAGCCATGCTCCATGAAGCTCACGCCCTTGCCGCTGACGGTGTAGGCCAGGATGCAGGTGGGCCG
>JANMYI010000660.1:0-5907 GCA_031381955.1 Burkholderiales bacterium | reverse complement strand
TGAACGCCGGCGACGGCCGCCACGCGCATCCCACGCAGGGCTTGCTCGACATGTACACGATCCGCCACTTCAAGCGCGATTTCACCCAGCTTTCGGTAGCCATCGTCGGCGACATCGTGCACTCGCGCGTGGCGCGCTCCGACATCCATGCGCTCACCACGCTGGGCTGCGCCGAGGTGCGCGTGGTCGGCCCCAAGACCCTGGTGCCGGCCGACTTGCAGGCCATGGGCGTGCGCGTGTGCCACGACATGGCCGAAGGCATCAAGGGCGCCGACGTGATCATCATGCTGCGCCTGCAGAACGAGCGCATGAGCGGCGCGATGCTGCCCAGCGCCGGCGAGTTTTTCAAGAACTACGGCCTCACGCCCGAGAAGCTGGCGCGTGCCAAACCCGACGCGATCGTGATGCACCCGGGCCCCATCAACCGCGGCGTCGAGATCGACTCGGCCGTGGCCGACGGCACGCAGAGCGTGATCCTGCCGCAGGTCACCTTCGGCATCGCCGTGCGCATGGCGGTGATGTCGACCATCGCCGGCAACGTGGCCTGACGGATGAGAAGCTTGCGCTGGCCAAACCCGACGCCATCGTCATGCACCCGGGCCCCATCAACCGCGGCGTGGAGATCGCCACCGCAGTGGCCGATGGCGCGCACAGCGTGATCCTGCCGCAGGTCACCTTCGGCATCGCGGTGCGCATGGCGGTGATGTCGATCATCGCGGGCAACGAGGCGTGATGGCGCCGCCATGAAGATCCTCATTCGCAACGGCCGCGTCATCGACCCGGCCAGTGGCCGCGACGAGTTGGCTGATGTGGCCATCGC
The DNA here is from genome assembly GCA_031381955.1 of Burkholderiales bacterium. Lineage (GTDB taxonomy): Bacteria > Pseudomonadota > Gammaproteobacteria > Burkholderiales > Burkholderiaceae_C > Rubrivivax. Next base: position 5,087 of record JANMYI010000660.1, on the reverse strand, counting down.
CTCGGGCCGCATCCTGCGCATCGGCCAGCTTGACGCCGGCTTCACGCCGCAACGGGTGATCGATGCCGCAGGCTGTGTCGTCGCGCCGGGTCTGGTCGACCTGGCGGCGCGTTTGCGCGAACCGGGCAACGAACACCAGGGCATGCTCGAAAGCGAACTCAACGCGGCTGCGGCCGGCGGCATCACCAGCCTGGTGTGCCCGCCCGACACCGACCCCGTGCTCGACGAACCCGGCCTGGTGGAAATGCTCAAGTTCCGCGCCCGCAAGTTGAGCCGCTGCCGGCTGTTCCCGCTGGGTGCCCTGACGCGCGGCCTGCAAGGCGAAGTACTGACCGAGCTGGTGCAGCTCAGCGAAGCCGGCTGCGTGGGCTTTTCGCAAGCCGAAGTGGCCGTGGCCGACACCCTGGTGCTGCTGCGCGCGCTGCAATACGCCGCCACCCACCAGCACAGCGTGTGGCTGCGTCCGCAAGACGCCTTTTTGGGGCGCGGCGTGGCGGCCAGCGGTGCTGTGGCCACGCGGCTGGGGCTGGCCGGCATTCCGGTGGCGGCCGAGGTGCTGGCGCTGCACGCCATCTTCGAACTCGTTCGCGCCACGGGCGCGCGCGTGCACCTGTGCCGGCTGAGCAGCGCGCGCGGCGTGGCCCTGGTGCGCGCGGCCAAGGCGGAGGGCTTGGCCATCACGGCTGACGTGAGCATCAACTCCTTGCACCTGACCGATGTGGACATTGGGTACTTCAACGCCGCCATGCGTTTGAACCCGCCGCTGCGCCAGGGTGCAGACCGCGACGCGCTGCGCGCCGGCCTGGCCGACGGCACGATTGATGCGCTGGTGAGCGACCACAACCCGGTGGATGAAGACGCCAAACACCTGCCCTTCGGCGAAGCCGAACCCGGTGCCACGGGGGTGGAGCTGCTGCTCAGCCTGGGCCTGAAGTGGGGTGCCGACGAAGGCCTGACGCTGGCGCAGACCCTGGCCCGCATGACCTGCCACCCGGTGCGCGTGCTGGGCGAGGCACTGGGCTCGCTGGCAGCCAGCGCCGGGCAGCTGGTGGAAGGCGGTGTGGCGGATGTGTGTGTGTTCGACCCGCAAGTCGAATGGATGGTTAAGCCGCAGGCCTTGCTCAGCCAGGGCAAGCACACGCCATTTGCCTTTGCCCACACCGGCATGGCCATGCCGGGGCGCGTGCGTGCCACGCTGGTGGCCGGCGTGCTGGCGTACGAGGCGGTGTGAGAAGCCTTGTGCCAAACGCCGGGGATCGGCGCGTGGTCTCGCGCGACGAGGGGCAGTCGTAAACACGGTGCGCGCGCTGTGGCGCCTGGCCGCCGTGCTGACCCATGTGCTGCACGGCATGGCCGTGGTCGGCTTCACCTGGCGCCACGCCAGCGCGGCGCACCGTGAAGCGCGCATCGCCTGGTGGGCCGGCAAGTTCCTGCGCCTGCTCGGCGTGAACCTGCGCGCCAGCGGCGGCTTCAAGCCGGGTGCGTGCCTGCTGGTGGCTAACCATGTGTCGTGGCTGGATATATTGGCCATTCATGCCGTGCACCCGCGTGCGCGCTTCGTGGCCAAGGCCGATGTGCGGCACTGGCCGCTGCTGGGCTGGCTGATCGGCGCCACCGGCAGCCTGTTCATCGAACGCGAACGCAAGCGCGACGCGCTGCGCGTGGTGCACCAGATGGCTCAGGCACTGCAAGAAGGCGATTGCGTGGCCGTGTTCCCTGAAGGCACCACCGGCGCGGGGCTGCCGCTGCTGCCGTTTCATGCCAACTTGCTGCAAGCCGCCATCGCTACCGCCACGCCGGTGCAGGCGCTGGCGCTGCGCTACGAAGACGCGCACCAGCGCTTCAGCCCGGCGCTGTTGTGGCTGGGCCAGACGACCTTGGCGCAAAGTGTGTGGGCCACGCTGAACGGGCGCCAGCTCACCGCGGTGATCGAAGTCATGCCGCCGCGGCGCACTGACCACGCCGACCGCCGCGCCCTGGCCGCATCCCTGCGCGACGACATCACCACCGTGCTGGCGGGCCCACCATGATCGAACAGCTCCTGGCGTTTTCAGATGAAGCCGTGCTGGCCGGCGCCCTGGCCGCGGCGCTGGGCTGCCCGCTGGCGCTGGTGGCGCGGCATGCGTTTCCTGATGGTGAAAGCAAGCTCACCGCACCCGCGCAGTTGCCGCCGAACGTGGCCGTGCTGCGCGGCCTGCACCAGCCCAATGCCAAACTGGCCGAACTGTTGCTGCTGGCGCCGGCTTGCCGCGAGCTGGGCGCGCGCCGGCTCACGCTGGTCAGCCCCTACCTGGCCTACATGCGCCAGGACATGGCCTTCAACCCGGGCGAGGTGGTGAGCCAGCGCCACCTGGGCGCGCTGCTGGCCCAGGCCTTCGATGCCGTGGTGACGGTGGACCCACACCTGCACCGCATCCAAAGCCTGGCCGAAGTGATGCCGGGCTGCCGCGCACAGGCCTTGTCGGCGGCCGACCTGCTGGGCGCCTGGGCGGCGGCGCATTGCAGTTCGCCTTTGCTGCTGGGCCCGGATGAAGAAGCGGCGCAGTGGGTGGCCCGCGCCGCGGCCTCGCAAGGCCTGGAGCATGGCGTGTGCAGCAAGCTGCGCCGCGGCGACCGTGACGTGAGCGTGAGCCTGCCGGCGCTGCACTTCGCCGGGCGCGAAGTGGTGTTGATCGACGACGTGGCCAGCACCGGGCGCACCTTGGTCGAGGCGGCGCAAGCGGTGCTGGGGGCCGGTGCGCGCAGCGTGGACGTGGCCGTGACCCATGCGCTGTTCGTGGACGATGCGCTGGGCGAGCTGGCCCGCGCCGGCGTGCGCAACGTGTGGAGCACCGACAGCGTGCCCCATGCCAGCAATGTGGTCAGCCTGGTGCCGCTGCTGGCTGCGGCGCTGCGCCTGCCGTGATGCACCAGCCGTGAAGCGCGGCTGACGCTACTTCAAGGCCTGCACCGCGGCCAGGCGCTCGGCGCCATAGGTCTTGGCGAAGTCGACGTAGGCGCCGTTCACCGCCTGGCGAAAGGCCGGCTGCGAGACCTTGGCCACCACCTTCACGCCGTTGCGCTTCATCACGGCCAGATGCTGGCGATGCTCGCGCCCGGCCGCGGCACGATGCACCGTGGCGGCCTTGGCCGCCGCGGCGGCGAACACTTTGCGATCGGCCGCGGACGCTTTTTCCCAGGTGGCGGCAGACATCGCCAACAGTGCCGGCACATAGGCATGGTTGGTCAGCGTGACGTGCTTTTGCACGCGAAAGAACTTGGCCGCGTCCATCGTGGCGATGACATGCTCCTGGCCATCGAGCGTGCGCTTTTCCAGCGCGCCGTAGACCTGCTCGAAGGGCAGGCTCACCACCTCGGCACCCAGCGCCTTGAAGCCGGCCTGAATAGGTGCGGACTCTTGCGTGCGCAGCTTCAGGCCTTTGAAGTCAGCCGGCGTGGCCACCGCGCGCTGGCTGTTGCTCACATGGCGAAAACCTTGTTCCGTCCAGGCCAGGCCAACGATCTTGTGCGCTTGCAGCTTGGCGATGAGTTCCTTGCCCAGCGGCCCGGCCAGGACCTTGCGCGCATGCGCCAGGTCGCGAAACAGGAACGGCACTTCGACGATGCCGACCTCGGGCACCTTGCCCACCAGGCCCGCGGCGCTGACCTGGGCCACGTCGAGCGTGCCTTGTTGCAGGGCGTCGGCCAAGTCGGCCTGCGCGCCTTGCGACGCGCCCGTGCCGGCGCAGCGGTAGCGGCCCTTGCTGCCCTTCATCACCTGCGCACAAAAGGCCTGCATGCTCAAACCCAACGGTGAATCAGCCGCGCTGGCGTGGCCCACCTTGAGCGTGGTCTGCGCGCTGGCGGCGCCAGCCAGGCCCAGGCTGAAGGCCAGGGTCATGGCTTGAGTCAAACGTTGCAGGGTCATGAAACAGGCTCCAGGTTGTTCGCGGCATTGCAGCATGGCGGGCGCGGTTCGGGCAATCAGCAGCTACACGGGCTGGCGCGAGACTTCAGGCCTGGCCCTGGTTGGCCACCGCCGCGGCAGCGGCTTCGGCGGCCGCGGCGTCACCCAGGTAATAGCGGCGCAGTGGCTTGAGCTGGGCATCAAGCTCGTACACCAGCGGAATGCCGTTGGGGATGTTCAGGTCGACGATGTCGGCGTCACTGATGCCATCAAGGTGCTTGACCAGCGCGCGCATCGAGTTGCCATGTGCGGCCACCAGCGGGCGCTGGCCGGCGCGCAAGGCCGGGGCCAGCACGTCGTTCCACCAGGGCAACACGCGCTCGACGGTGTCCTTCAGGCATTCGGTCAGCGGCACCTGGCGCGGGCTCAGGGCAGCGTAGCGCAGGTCGCCGTGCTCGCAGCGGGCGTCGGTGGCGGCCAGCGGCGGCGGCGGGGTGTCGTAGCTGCGGCGCCAAACAAGCACCTGCTCGGCGCCGTATTGGCGCGCCGTCTCGGCCTTGTTCAGGCCTTGCAAGGCGCCGTAGTGGCGCTCATTCAGCCGCCATTCATTCACCATCGGCAGCCAGGTGCGCTGCATCGCATCAAGCGCATGCCACAGCGTCCAGATGGCGCGCTGCAAGACCGAGGTGTACGCCAGATTGAATTCAAAGCCGCCTTCGCGCAGCAGCCGCCCGGCTTCGCGCGCCTGGGCCACGCCAGTGGCGGTGAGTGGAACGTCGGTCCAGCCGGTGAAGCGGTTTTCCAGGTTCCAGGTCGATTCGCCATGGCGAACGAGCACGAGTTTGATCATGGGTGCAAGGCGGCCAGAGTGGGAGGAGCAGGCGGGTGAAGACGCAATGGGGGCAAAAAGGGTCGGAATTCTATAATCCGCACTTTTGCAACCTGAGCAGCCCACGCCGTGAATTTCATCGTTGAGAACTGGATGTTGATCCTCATGGCGTTGACCTCGGGCGGCCTGTTGGCCTGGCCGATGCTGGCCAAGGGCGGCGGCATGGGGGCCGTGTCGGCCACCGAGGCGGTGCGCCTCATCAACCGCGAGAAGGCGGTGCTGATCGATGTGAGCGAGCCCGCCGAATTCGCTGCCGGCCACGCCGCCGGCGCGCGCAATGTGCCGCTGGCCGGCCTGGCAGGCGCCAAGGCC
>JANMYI010000659.1:0-1746 GCA_031381955.1 Burkholderiales bacterium | reverse complement strand
ACGCGGTGTCGGGGTCGGGCGCCGTGCTGCACACGCTGAACCCGCGCCTGCACCCCGACCAGGTGGCCTACATCGCTGACCATGCCGAAGACCAGGTGCTGTGCTTTGACATGACCTTCCTGCCGCTGGTGGAAGCCGTGGCCGGGCGGCTGAAGACGGTGAAGCATTTCATCGCCATGACCAGCCGCGCGCACATGCCCGCGGCCAGCAAAATCGCCAACCTGCTGTGCTACGAAGAACTGCTGGCTGCACAGGACAGCGCCTATACCTGGCCGGTGCTCGATGAGCTCAGTGCCAGTTCGCTGTGCTACACCTCGGGCACCACGGGCAACCCCAAGGGCGTGCTGTACAGCCACCGCTCCACCGTCATCCACAGCCTGGCGGCGTGCTCGCCCGACGCCCTGAACTGCGGCGCGGCCGACACTATTCTGCCGGTGGTGCCGATGTTCCATGTGAATGCCTGGGGCCTGCCGTATGTGGCGTGCATGGTCGGCGCCAAGCTGGTGTTTCCGGGCCCGGGGCTCGACGGCAAATCGCTCTACGAATTGTTTGAAAGCGAGCGCGTGACGCTGAGCGCCGGCGTGCCCACGGTGTGGCAGGGGCTGCTGGGTTATGTCGAAGCCAATGGCCTGAAATTCAGCACCATGCGGCGCAGCGTGATCGGCGGCTCGGCCTGCCCGCCGGCCATGATCAAGAGCTTCAATGAAACCCATGGCGTGCACGTGATGCACGCCTGGGGCATGACCGAAATGAGCCCGCTGGGCACGGTGGCCAGCTTCAAACCGCGCCAACTGCAAGGCACGCAGGCCGACCGTTACGTCGTGATGGCCAAGCAGGGCCGCGCCATTTACGGCGTCGATATAAAAGTGGTGAACGAAGACGGCGCCGAGATCGATTGGGACGGCGCCACCAGCGGCGAGCTGCTGGTGCGCGGACCGTGGATCATTGGCGAGTACTTCAAGGGTGAAGGGGGCAACCCGCTGCGCGACGGCTGGTTCCCCACCGGTGACGTGGCTGCCATCGACGCCGAAGGCTTCATGCAGATCACCGACCGCAGCAAGGACGTGATCAAGAGCGGCGGCGAATGGATCGGCTCGATCGACCTCGAAAACATCGCCATGGCGCACCCCGGCGTGGCCATGGCGGCGTGCATCGCTGCCTTTCACCCCAAGTGGGACGAGCGGCCGCTGCTGGTGGTGGTGAAGAAGCCTGGCGTCGAACTCGGCCGCGATGAATTGCTGGCGTTCTTTGAAGGCAAGATCGCGAAATGGTGGACGCCCGACGACGTGGTGTTCGTTGACGCCATTCCGCTGGGGGCCACCGGCAAGATGCAGAAGAACAAGTTGCGCGAGCAGTTTCGCAACCACCTTGCGAAGGGCTGAGCCAGCCAACCTGGGTGCGTGGCGGATCGGCGCAATCCGGCCTAACGGCGCTGCCAACAGGGCAGTGGTGTCATGGCCGGCGCCGCGCTGCATGCGGCTGCGGAATCGGTTACAACCTGTCACCAGCGGGGCCTTCACGGCGGCCGCAAAAAACCTGATCCGCTGCTTTTCCTTCACTTCGTTCGCATGTCCACACCTTCTCAAAAGCTGGGCTTCATCGGGCTGGGCCTGATGGGCGCGCCCATGGCCAAGCGCCTCATCAGCGCCGGGCACCAACTGTTCGTCCACACGCGCAGCCAGGTTGACCCTGGCATCGCGGCCAGCACGGCCACGCCATGCACCTCGGCGCGTGGCGTGGCCGAGC
>JANMYI010000622.1:0-8531 GCA_031381955.1 Burkholderiales bacterium | reverse complement strand
CCCGGCTGGGGGTGGTGAGCGTCGAGAAGCTGCGCGCATTTCGCGGCTATTTCGTGGTGGCAGCCTTCATCGTTGCCGCGGTGATCACGCCGCCCGACGTGGTGTCGCAACTCGCGCTGGCCATCCCCATGTGCATCCTCTACGAAGTGGGCATCTGGGCAGCGCAGATCTTCATCAAGCACACGCAGGCGCCTGAAGCCGAAGGCGAAAGCAAGCCCGGCGCTTCTTAGCGTTTTTTTAGCGAACCTGCCGCTGCACCGGCGGGCGCTGCGCCACCGTTACCTGCAACTCCAGCGCGCGCTCGCCGCGCTGCACATCCAGCCGCGCCTGGGCGCGCGGCGGCAGTGCAGCCACGGCGGCCATCAACTGCGCCGTGTTGGCCACCGGCGTGCCCTGCACACGCAGCACCACATCACCGGGGCGCATGCCGGCGCTGGCCGCCGGGCCATCGACCACCACGCTGGTGATGAGTACACCGGTGCTCACCGGCAGCTTGAAGGCTTGAATGAATTCGGCCGTCAAGTCGCGCGGCTCGACGCCGATCCAGCCGCGCGTGACCTTGCCGTCACGCACCAGGCTGGTCAGCACCTGCTGCGCGGCATCGGCGGGGATTGCAAAGCCGATGCCCATGCTGCCGCCACTGCGGCTGAAGATGGCGGTGTTGATGCCCACCAGGCGCCCGGCGCTGTCGACCAAGGCGCCGCCCGAATTGCCGGGGTTGATGGCGGCGTCGGTCTGAATGAAGTTTTCAAACGTCGACAAGCCCAGCCGGTTGCGCCCCAGCGCACTGACGATGCCCGAGGTGACGGTCTGGCCGACGTTGAAAGGGTTGCCGATGGCCAGCACCACATCACCCACTTGCAGGTTCTGCGCCTGGCCGAATTCAATGACGGGTACTTTGTCCAACGTGATCTTCAGCACCGCCAGGTCGGTTTCTGGGTCGGTGCCGATCACCTTGGCCCGGGCCTCGCGGCCGTCGGCGAGCAGCACGTCGATCTCGTCGGCCCCGGCCACCACGTGGTTGTTGGTGAGCACCAGGCCTTCGGCCGAGACGATCACGCCTGAACCCAGGCCCACCTGGGGCCGGCCGCGCGCCTGCGGCGCGTTGTCGCCGAAGAAGAAACGGAACCATTCGTCGGTCTGTTCGCCGCGGCCGCGTTGGGCCTTGCTGGCCACGATGCTCACCACGGCCGGGGCGGCGCGCTGCGCGGCAGAGTGATAGCTGTGCGGGGCCGCGCTCGGCGCTGCCACTGCCAGCGGTGGGGCTGCAGCAGGCACGGTGGCCGCAGCCGGCGTCGCGTTGCGCTCGGCCGCGCGCGGCAACCATTGCGGCTTGAGCGTTTGCACCACCAGCAGGGCGCCCAAGGCCACGGTCACGGCCTGGGCAAACAACAACCAGAGCTTGCGCATGAAGCTGCTTGAGCGAGTGAAGACGGGGCGGATTATCGTGGCCGCGTGGGCTCAGCCTGGCGCCCCACGCGCTTCACAATGAACACATGAACGCACGCCCTTTGTTGATCACCATGGGAGACGCCAGCGGCATCGGCCCTGAAATCATCGTCAAGGCCTTTGCCGCTGGCCACGCCGCCGGCGCGCTGGTGTTGGGCGACGTCGCTGTCATGCGCCGCGCGTTGGTGGCCACCGGTTTGGCGTTGCCGGTGGCCGTCATGGAGCAACCGGCAGACCTGGCCGATATGTCCGCGAACTGCTTGCCCGTGATGCAGGTGCCGGGCCTGTCCGCTGGATTGAGCGGTTTGCCCTGGGGCCGGGTCGATGCGCGCTGCGGCGCGGCGGCGGCGCGCTGCATCGAACACGCCGTGCAATGCATGTTGCGCGGCGAAGGTGCTGCCGTGGTCACCGCGCCGATCCACAAGGAAGCGCTGGCCGCGGCCGGCGTGCCCTACCCGGGCCACACCGAGATGCTGCAAGCCCTGGCCAGCCCGGATGCGCCGCCCCTTCCGGTGCGCATGATGTTGGCCAACGACGAGTTGAAGGTGGTGCTGGTCACCATCCACGTGGCCTTGCGCCAGGCCATCGACGCTGTCACCCATGACGCCGTGCTGCAAACCCTGCGCATCGCGCACGCCGCGGCGCTGGCCTGGGGCCTGGCGCAACCGCGCATCGCCGTGGCGGGCATGAACCCGCATGCCGGCGAGGGCGGGCTGTTCGGCGACGAAGAACTGCGCATCATCGCCCCGGCCATGGCGGCGGCGCGCGCCGAAGGCATCGCGTGCAGCGGCCCGTTCGCTCCCGACACGGTGTTCATGCGCGCACGCCATGCCCCCGGGCATGCGGGCGAGTTCGACCTGGTGGTGGCGATGACACACGACCACGGCCTGATCCCGGTGAAGTACCTGGGCGTGGAGCAAGGCGTGAACGTGACCCTGGGCCTGCCGTTCGTGCGCACCAGCCCGGACCATGGCACGGCGTTCGACATCGCCGGGCGCGGTGTGGCCGATGCGCGCAGCCTGGTGGCGGCGCTGACTTGGGCGCGCCGCTTGACGCGCCCTGCGGCCGCAGGTTAAACCCCGGCCTTGGCCACGCCCAGCGCAGCGAGTTGCCGGCGCGCGCGCGCAGTGGCGCGCTCGATCAGGTAGGCGTTTTCGAACGCGCGCACACGCTGCGTTTCGCACATGCGCGCCAGCATGCGCGTGGTCATCGACAGCGAATTCAGGTTGCGCTGGCCGTGGCTGAAGACGAAGAACGCGCGCCCCGGGCTGATGTGGCTCAAGCGCACCTTTTGCCATTTGCCGGACAGGTACATCTGGTAGGCGAAGCCGATCTGCATGTGGTCGTGCAACATGCGCCCGCTGGTCGGCTCGGGCGCTTCAGGCTGTGGCAAGCCCTGAAGCTGAAGCTCGGCCACCGTGACTTCGGGCTCGGCGCTGAGGTCGATGTCGACCTTGCCGTCCCAATCGACCGCGGCCTCGTTGAGCAGGCCGATGTGTTGCGCTTCGGCCGGGCTGAAGACGGCCGCCGTGAGCTCGTCACTGATTGCCGCGCCCGCCAACGCACTGCCGTCGGCCGTGGGCAAAGGCGTGGCAAAGGCCTGGTCGATCTGCTTGACCAGCAGGTTGAAATCCAGCGTGCTCAGGGCTTGCCCGCGCAGCGATTCGGCATGGGCCGGAAGCAGTTGCGCAAAGAACGCGGCGCGGGCGGCGTCGGGCCAGCCGATCTGCGCAAGGCCTTCGCTGAGTTGCTTCATCAGCCCGGGCAGCGCCGCCAGGAAACGCTTGCGCTGCTCCGGCGCGCCCTTGGGTTGAACGCTGAGAAACAGCTCACGCCCGGCCAGGCGCAACAACTTGGCGCGCGCGCCGCCCAGGCCCTCGGCGCGGCCCGTGCGCAACAAGGCCTGGCTCCACACATGGGCCAGGAAGTCGCGCAGAAAGTCCGGCATCGCCAGTGGCCGCAACGCGGTGTGCAGCGCCTGCGCGTAGTGCTGCTGCTGGCGCAGGTCGATCTCGCGTTCGGCCAGCAAGCTCACCGCACCGCCTTGCGCCTGCACGGCTTGCTGCGCTTGTTCGGCGACAAACCCTTCCAAGGCGCTCAGCTTTTGCTCGTAAAGCTCGATCTGTTCAAAGTCGCCATCGACGATTTCTTGCACCAGGTCGCGCACCCTCGCCTCCAAGCGCCGCCCGTGCTCGTCGTCGAAGTCGTCGACCGCGCTGCCCAGCGTGGCAATGCGGTTGATGAAGCGACGCACCGGGTGGCGGCGCGATGAGAAAAAACTGGCGTCGCCCAACGCGGCGCGCAGGACCGGCAGTTGCAGCCGGGCGATCTGGCGCGCCATTTGCGGCGGCACCTTGGGGTCGGCCAGGATCTGGTCGAACAGGATGCCCACGACGTCAATGACCAGATGATCCAGCGCGCCGGTGGCGGCATGGCGCAAGGCGTCGCGGTGGGCATGGATGAGGTTGACGCCCAAGGCCCCGGGCCCGCTCGCTACAGCCTGCGCCATGGGGCCGCCCGGCGCGGCGTCGTGTTGGGTCAGGTTGCGGATCAAGGCGCGCATTTCGCCGTCGATCGCGCCCAGCGTTTGCGCCGAGGCGGCAACCGATGCGCCGTTGCCCGCAGCGCTGCGCAGCGCGCCGTGGCCGGACGCTGGTGGCACCGCCGCAGCGGGGTCGTGCCCGGATTGACTGCGGCTGAAGCCTGGCGCCGCGCGTTCGGTGGCACGCCAACCCACCGCCACCGGGCGCACGCCGCTGTCTTCGAGTTCGCGCGCCGCGGCCAGATAGGCCTGGGTCAGTGGCGCCACCAGTTGGCGCGCCATTTCGCCGCTCACCACATCGCGCACATCCTGGCGCTGACCCACGCCTTCAAGAGCATGCAGCAGTGCGCCGGCGATGATGGCCGGACGCAGCGGGTTGCGCAGGGGCTGCGCGGCGGGCAAGGCCAGCAGGGCGCTGACCAGTGAATCAAGTCTCGACAAAGCCGGGTCGCAGGCCTGTGCGATGGTGCTGCCCAGGCGATCGGCCTGCATGCGCCGCTCGGTCTCGTCGTCATCGACCAGGCTCAGGCTGGACCAATCCGACGCCGCCGCGCCTTGCGCCGGCTCAGCAAGCGAGCCAGCCAGGCTGGCATCGAGATGGCTTTCGAACGCGGCGGCCACGACGTGCAGCTTGCGGCCCAGCTCATATTGCGCAGCGCGCAGCGCTTCCCGTTCTGCCGGCGAGACGGCACCCTGTGCAGCGCTGGCAAAGGCATCCACGGCAAACTCGGCGGCCTGGCGCACCGCCTTTTTGACGCCCTGGATGGCCGGTGCCAAAGCCACCGGCAGCCGCAATGCGGGAGAGTGTTCCATCGGGGCCACAGTATGTGGCGCCTGATGGCCCGGGAGCGCCCCGGTCAACGGGGCACAAAGGGGGCTATTTACGCAGCGAGTCGCGGATTTCGCGCAACAGCACCACGTCTTCCGGTGTGGGCGCCGGCGGCGCGGCCGGAGCTTCTTTCTTCAGCCGGTTCATTTGTTTGACCATCAAAAAGATGATGAAGGCCAGGATGATGAAGTTGATGGCAATGGTGATGAAGCTGCCATAGGCAAACACGGCACCGGTCTTCTTGGCTTCGATCAGGTTGGTGGCGGTTTGCCCCGCCAACGGGATGAAGTAGTTGTTGAAGTCCAGGCCACCGAAGAGCTTGCCCACCACCGGCATGATCAGGTCACCAACGATCGAATCGACGATCTTGCCGAACGCGCCGCCGATGATCACGCCCACGGCGAGATCCATCACATTGCCCTTCAAGGCAAACTCTTTGAACTCAGAAGTAAAACTCATCTTTCGGCTCCTCTTTTTAACTGCATGACAAGACATTGCCCGGGTCTGCCGGGCGCGCGAGGCTAGTGCCTGCAAGGGAACAACGTCAACCCGGGTTGTCGGCGTCAGGCGCTCGAAACGGGCTCAGCTAGAATCGCGGGTTGACCCGGATTCTTCAGCATCAACAGAGGCAAACCATGAGTGAGGCCCCAGTCGACCCCAGTCGGCGCACGTGGATCGCGATCACCTGCGGCGCAGGTGCCGTCGGTGGCGTGGCGGCAGCCGTGCCATTCGTCAGCACTTTCACGCCGTCAGAGCGCGCCAAGGCCGCTGGCGCGCCGGTGCAGGTGGACATCAGCGCTTTGAAGGCCGGCGAGATGCAAACGGTGGAGTGGCGCGGCAAGCCGGTGTGGATCATCCGCCGCACGCCGGCCCAGCTTGAAACGCTGAGCAAGACCGAAAGCCAGGTGGCGGACCCGAAATCGCTGCGCAACCCGGGCGAACTCACGCCCGAGTACGCGCGCAACACCTACCGCTCGATCAAGCCCGAACTGTTCGTGGGCGTGGGCATCTGCTCGCACCTCGGTTGTTCGCCGACCGAAAAATTCCAGACCGGCCCGCAGGCTTCGCTGCCCGACGATTGGGGCGGCGGTTTCCTGTGCCCCTGCCACGGCTCGACGTTCGACCTGGCCGGGCGCGTGTTCAAGAACAAGCCGGCGCCGGACAACCTGGAAGTGCCGCCGCACATGTTCCTGTCTGACACCGTGCTGGTGATCGGCGAAGACAAAAAAGCCTGAGCGGCAAAAGAACCGAGGAACGAGACATGGCTGACATGAAAGTGGCTCCCGCGGGCGCGTCGCTGGGCACGCAACTCATGACCTGGGTGGACAACCGGTTTCCGGCCACCAAGCTCTTCAAAGAGCACATGAGCGAGTACTACGCGCCGAAGAATTTCAACTTCTGGTACATCTTCGGCTCGCTGTCGTTGCTGGTGCTGGTGATCCAGATCGTCACTGGCATCTTCCTCACGATGCACTACAAGCCCGACGCGGCCAAGGCCTTCGACTCGGTGGAGTACATCATGCGCGATGTGCCCTGGGGCTGGCTGGTGCGCTACATGCACTCCACCGGCGCCAGCGCCTTCTTCATCGTGGTGTACCTGCACATGTTCCGGGGGCTGCTTTACGGCAGCTACCGCAAGCCGCGAGAACTGGTCTGGATCTTCGGCTGCGCCATTTTCCTGTGCCTGATGGCCGAGGCCTTCTTCGGCTACCTGCTGCCGTGGGGCCAGATGTCTTACTGGGGCGCGCAGGTCATCGTCAACCTGTTCGCCGCCGTGCCCTTCATCGGCCCCGATTTGGCGCTGCTGATCCGCGGCGACTATGTGGTGGGTGATGCGACGTTGAGCCGCTTCTTCGCCTTCCATGTGATCGCCGTGCCGCTGGTGCTGCTGGGCCTGGTGGCCGCGCACATCATCGCCTTGCATGAAGTGGGTTCGAACAACCCTGACGGCGTGGAAATCAAGGCCAAGAAAGATGCCCAAGGCAAGCCGCTGGACGGCATCGCCTTTCACCCCTACTACACGGTGCACGACATCCTGGGTGTGAGCATCTTCCTGATCATCTTCTGCGCAGTACTGTTCTTTGCGCCTGAACTGGGCGGTTATTTCATCGAGTACAACAACTTCATTCCGGCCGACCCGCTGAAGACCCCGGCGCACATTGCCCCGGTGTGGTACTTCACGCCGTTCTATTCGATGCTGCGCGCCACCACTGACACCATGGTCAACGTGTTGTGTCTCGTCGCCGGGCTGGGTGCGGCGTTGGCGCTGGTGAAAGCGCCGGGCAAGATCAAGGTGCTTGCGCTGGTCGGTGCGGCCATCGCCATCGTCTTGCTCAAGACCTTCGACGCCAAGTTCTGGGGCGTGGTCATCATGGGCGCGGCCACCATCATCCTGTTCTTCCTGCCTTGGCTGGACCGCAGCCCGGTCAAATCGATCCGCTACCGGCCCGATTGGCACAAGCTGGTGTACGCCGTGTTCGTGGTGTTGTTCATCATCCTGGGTTACCTGGGCATCCAGCCGCCGTCTGACGTGGGCACCCTGGTCGCCCAGGCTGGCACGCTGTTCTATTTCGGCTTCTTCCTGCTCATGCCCTGGTGGAGCCAACTGGGTACGTTCAAGCCGGTGCCCGAGCGCGTGACCTTTCAGCCGCATTGATCAAATAGGACGAGCACACGACATGAAACGACTCCTCCTCAGCCTGCTTGCCTCGTTGTGCCTGGCCCATGGCGCCTGGGCCTCTGAAGCCGGCCATCCGCTGGATCGCTTTCCCACTGAAAAGCTGACCGACATGGCGGCGCTGCAACACGGCGCCAAGCTGTTCGTCAACTACTGCTTGAACTGCCACGCCGCCACTTCAATGCGCTACAACCGCATGAAGGATCTTGGTCTGACCGACGAGCAGATCAAGGGCAGCCTGATGTTCGCCGCCGAAAAGGTGGGCGAGCCCATGAACGTGGCCATCACGGCCAAGCAAGCCAAGGAATGGTTTGGCGCCAACCCGCCTGACCTGAGCGTCATCGCGCGCTCGCGTGCCAGCGGCAACGGCAGTGGTGCCGACTACCTCTACACCTACTTGCGCACGTACTACCGCGACGACACCAAGGCCACCGGCTGGAACAACCTGGTCTTCCCCAGCGTGGGCATGCCGCATGCGCTGTGGGAGTTGCAAGGTCAGCAACGGGCCGTGTTTGCTGATGAGCCTGATGGCCACAACCCGGGCAAGACCGTGCATGTGTTCAAGGGCTTCGAGCCCTTGACCAAGGGCAGCATGACGCCGGAGCAGTACAAGGAGTCGGTGGCCGACCTGGTGGCCTACTTGCAGTGGATGGGTGAGCCGGTGCAGCGTGAGCGTGTGCGCCTTGGCGTGTGGGTGCTGGTCTTTTTATCCCTGTTCACAGTGATCGCCTGGCGGCTGAATGCCAGCTTCTGGAAAGACGTCAAGTAAATTTTGCTCCCGCCCGGCTGCTGCCGGGTCCTTGCGCAGTGGCCGCCTGCCGTGCCCACTGCGTTCATCATTTCGGGGCCGCGCGCCCCGCTGCCTAGGAGCCCACCGCCATGATGGTGCTTTACTCCGGAACCACCTGCCCTTATTCGCACCGGTGTCGTTTCGTGCTGTTTGAAAAAGGCATGGATTTCGAGATCCGCGATGTCGATCTGTTCGCCAAGCCCGAGGACATCGCCTTGATGAACCCGTACAACGAGGTACCGAT
>JANMYI010000596.1:0-3767 GCA_031381955.1 Burkholderiales bacterium | reverse complement strand
GTGCCCTGCTCGAAACCGAGTGGGTATTGCGCGGCCGATACAAGCTCGACAAAGCCAGCATCGCGGGCGCCTTCAGCGCGCTGCTCGAAAGCGCCGACGTGGTGTTCGAGCACCCGCCCACCGTGGAAGAGGCGCTGTACGTCTGGGCCCAGCACCCGGGCGCCGACTTCGCAGACTGCCTGCTCACGGCGCGCGCCGCGCACCTGGGCCGCAGCCGTTTCCTGACCTTCGACGCCGGCGCGGCGCGATTGCCCGGCGTGGAGTTGCTCGCATGACCACTACAGCAAGAAGTAGCGCTCATCAGACAGGTGGGATCTCAGCGCCGCATGGCCGGCACCAACCGGTCTGCCGGGGCGATGGATGCATCACTGTCAAGCTCAATGGCAACCTGCGTGCACACCGCGCGGCACAGCGTTGCAACGCGCTCGCTTTGCAGCCGGTAGTACATCTGCGTGCCTTCGCGGCGCTTGGCCAGCACGCCGCAGCGGTAGAGCATGCTCAGGTGCTGTGACATGTTCGGCTGCGTGGTGTCGATCTCGGCCAGCAGCTCGGACACATTCTTCTCGCCGTTGCACACCGCGCTGATGATCTTCAGGCGGATCGGCGTGGACAGAACTGAAAACAATTCGGCAACCGAATCAAAAACCTGGTCTTGTGCCTGCTTCGAATCCATGCGGCTGTCTCGGTGGGTGCGAACGAAATGATTCTATTCGCAAGCACCGATATTGCGATGCAGCTTACTTGAAACCTTACTTGAAACGGTAGTGCTGGCGGTTCAACACCGCGGCAATGGCCGTCACCTCGTCGGGGAACAGACCGAGATTGAGCTGGGTGTTGCACTGCTCAACCATGCCGCGCAAGAAGCCGGCAGTCTTGATGCGCTCGGCCGGCCGATAGATTGCGGAGCCGTCGCCGCCCACCTTGCTCACATGGCATTCAGCGCAGTGGTGCTCCTTGATCAAACGCTCGCCCAGTGCCAGGTCTGCGCCGCGAAATATTTCGGGCACCGGTTGGGCCGCGGCCGCCACCGCCCAAAGCACGCCACCCACCGCACTGGCCCATCGCTTGCACTGCATACCCGCTCCGATCGCATCGCCACCATTCGTTCAATGCTATAGCGGCGGCATGCGGCGCCGCTGCACGCGCGGGTTCATTTCGGCGCCTGCTGTTCCATCAGCAAGTAGGTGTTGTAGGCGTTCATGCGGTTCACCGCGCGAAACAGTGGCATGCGTTCGAAACGCGACCAATCAACCTTGGCGTAAGCCTCATCAAAAGGTTCCAGCTCGCGGGCGGCAGCGCCCATCGTCTGGCGCAAGTAGACAAGGTAGTCGCGCGTCAGGGTCAGGTCGGCCACGGCATCACGCGACGGCGGCCCGTGCCCGGTGATCACCAACGTCGCCTTGTAACTGATGAGATGAGTCAGGGACTGGATCCATTGCCCGCTGTCGGCCTGGCCGACAAAGGGAATGCGGCCCTGGAACGCCAGGTCGCCGGCAAACAGCACGCCGAGCTTGGGCACGTACACCACCAAATCTTCGGGCGTGTGCGCCGGCCCGACATGCCGGATGCGGAAGTCGAAGACGCCCACGCGCAGGGTGGTTTCTTCCTGGTCGAGCCAGCGATCGGCCGCAACCACCTGGGTCTTCTCGTCGATCCAGGGGAACAGTTCCTGGCGGCTGGCTTCGAGGCGCAGGCGCGCGGTGTCTGAAGTGATGTAGTCGCGCCCGGCAGCGTGGGCAATGATGGCTGCGCCTGCCGCCTTGAACGCCTGCAAGCCATAGATGTGGTCGGCGTGGTAGTGCGTGACGATGACGTAGCGGATCGGCTGCGCCGTGACGCGGCGGATTTCGGCGATCAGTTCTTCGGCCAGCGCGGGCGCGCCCAGCGCATCGATCACCACCACGCCATCACCCGTGACCACGAAGCTGGCATTGGAGATGAAGTTGCGGTTGGCGGCCGAGCCCATGGCGGCCTCGCCTTGCACCGCCCACACACCCGGGGCCACGTTCCTGGCGCGCAGCACCGGCTCGGCGGCGCGTGCGCTGGCAGCGCCAAAGACTGCGGCCGCAGCAATCACCAACGCAGCAGGCCAACAGCGCTTCATGGCTGGCACGCGGCAGCGCAGGCGGTCTTGATCTCAGGGTTTGATGTAGGCGCTGCCCTGCGCTTGCAGCTTGGCGATGCGCACCACGCCCGATGGCGTGAAGGTGGCTTCCTGGATGAACTGCTCGCGCTTGAGTTCGCGGTTCTTCAGCGTGATCTCGCAGATCTCGAATGCCACGCCGCGGTTCCTGAGCGCCGAAATAAGTGGGGCGTACTCGGTGCCGTTGGCCGCCTTGGCGCCTTCCAGCAGCATGTCAACGCCTTCGGCATGCGTCACCACCGTGATCTTGGCCGCCGGGTCCACGTCGAGGTGGTTGCGCAGGTTGCGCAAGCCCTTCAAGCCCTGCGCTGCCACGTTGTCGATGTGATAGACGACGCGGTCTTGCGCCCACGACGTGGTGGCAGCCAGGCACAGCGCCGTGCTGACGATGACTAGGCGAAGCGTGATCATGGAAGTCTCCTGTTGGGGTTGTTGGGGTTAAGGGATGTCTCAATCCATGCCTGGGTTCTTGGTCATGCCCACCAGCTTTGGCATGTTGATCTTGCGCGCCTTCACACGCCCGCCCTGGGCCTTGAGCCAGCCTTCGACCACGTCCCACACCGGCTTGTTGCCCGGCGCCGTGCGCGCTTCCTCAGCCACCGGCGCCCAGCCTGCAACCTTGTACTTCTTGTCGGCCTCAATCGGCTTGCCCGCCAAGCGCATGTCGCTGATGCGGCTGCCCATCCTGGCCAGCGGGTCGCAGGTGTAGGCCAGGCCGCCCACGCGCACCATGTCGCCGCCTTGCTGGTAGTACGGGTCGGGGTTGAACAGGTTGTCGGCCACGTCTTCGAGAATCGTCTTGATCGTCTCGCCGCTCACTTCATTCACGGTGGCATAGGGGTAGGTGATGGCCAACTGATCCATCATCAATTCGCGCGTGATGGTGTCGCCCGGCAGCAGCGTGGTGCCCCAGCGAAAGCCCGGTGAAAACGCGATCTCGGCGCCCTGCACATCCATCAGCGCATCGCAGATCAACTGGTCCCACGAGCCGTTGAAGTTGCCGCGGCGAAAGAGCAGGCCATCGGTCACGGCGAGCTTGTCGGCCAGCTTGGCTTCATAGGGCGCGCGCACCTTGGTGATGAGCGCATCCATCTCGGGGTCGGCCTTGAGCTGGTTGGCAAAGATCGGCAACAGGCGATAGCGATAGTCCACCACGCGGCCGCCCTTCACGTCAAAGTCCATCAGGCCCAGGAACTTGCTGTTGCTGCCGGCGTTGGTGACGAGCGTCTTGCCGCCGGCGTTGTGAACGGGCACCGCCACGGGCACGCCATCGTGCGTGTGGCCGCCGAAGATGGCGTCGATGCCGCGCACGCGCGTGGCCATTTTCAGGTCGACATCCATGCCGTTGTGCGACAGCAGCACCACCACCTGTGCCCCCTTGGCGCGCGCTTCATCAACCACCTTTTGCATGTTCTCGTCCTGGATGCCGAAGCTCCAGTCGGCCACCAGGTAGCGCGGGTTGGCGATGGGCGTGTACGGGAAGGCCTGGCCGATGATGGCGCACGAAACGCCGTTGATTTGGCGCAGCGTGTAGGGCTTGAACACGGGGTCGCCGAAGTCGGCGGTCTTGATGTTTTGCGCCAGGAATTCAATGCGGTCTTTGAAATCTTTGTCGACGATTTCC
>JANMYI010000589.1:0-3298 GCA_031381955.1 Burkholderiales bacterium | reverse complement strand
CCCGGCTTCGCGCCCACCACGGCCAGGGCCGGCACCAACGCCTCCAGCCGCTGCATCCCTTCGACCATGGTGCGGCGGCGGCGAAGGCCGACGGGGGTTTCGTCGAACAGCACCGGCGCCGTCACCTTGCGGATGATGATGGTGTGCACCGCGGCGTCAATCACACCCAGCGCGATGCCGGCCCGCGAAAGCACGCCCGCGCTGTCGCGGCCGCCGAGCAGATCGGGCCAATCGGGCGCCGGGCGCGTGCGCTCTAACCACTGCACGATGAGCAGGCTTTCGGCCAGCGGCGTGCCGTCGTCGAGGATCAGCGTGGGCACGCGCGTCGCGGCATTCGCGGCGCGCAGCCGCGCATCGTCGGCCCAGGGGTCGACGATCGTCGGCTCGATGTCGAGGCCCTTCTCGATCATCGCGATGCGCGCAATGCGCACGTATGGCGAGGTGGTGTTGGCGAGCAGTTGCATGGTCATCGTCTCTCGGTGGCGCTCAGGCCATCGCGCCGAGCTGCTTCATCATGCCCAGGTTGTCGAGCAAGGCCCAATGCTCGATCAAGCGGCCGTCGCGGATCTGGAACAGGTCGAGCACGCCAATGTCGATCTTGCGGCCGGTGGCGGTCATCTCACCGAAAGGCCCGGTGTGGGTGGCCTGCACGCGCAGGCGAACCAGCACCTTCTCGCCTTCGGCAACAAAGTCTTCGAGCGGCAGCTTCATGTCGGGGAAGGCCGGCAGCAGCGCGTCGTGCAACTGCATAACACCCTGCGGGCCGCGCACCTCGAACGGCAGGCCGGGGTCGTGGCGCATGAAGCCGGGCGCGATGTATTTGTCCATCCAGGCGGCATCGCGCTTCAGAAACGCGGTGAAGTAGTCGCGGCAAAGTTGCTTGTTCGATTCGAGGCTCATGCGTGTCTCCGATGTTTGAATTCAGGCCGCGACAACGTCGAAGCCCAGGCGCGGGAAGTGGATGTGCAGCTCGCCGGCCAGCGCGTCGCGGCGGTGGATGATGACTTCGCTGTCACTGGCCGCCACCAGCGTGCCGCTGACCGGCACGCGCGCGTTGTCGTCTGGCGTCACCGTTACCGGGCCACCGGCGCGCAGGCCGCCGGGGTCGCCGTTGGGGTCGAGGTGCGTCACCGGTACGGGCGTTGCGGCACGGGCCACCTCGAAGGCTTGCTCGGGCTTCATCGGCGAAGGCCGGCCATGGCCGAAGGCTTCGATGCGCTCGTACCAGGCCGCGAGCGGCGCCAGGCCGAGCAGCGCATCCACCTCGGACGGGCAGTTCTTGCGCAGCAGATAAGTGGTCTGCCAGCAAGCGAAGTCCGCTGCGCTTGGTGTATCGCCCAAGAGGAAGCGTCGGCCATCGGCGAGCGCCGCTTTCAGCCAGGCGTATTGCGCGCGCAGGAACTGCGCATGCTGCTCGAACTGCGGGGCCATCGCGGCCTTGCCGATGTCGATGCCGAGGTAACCCTCCTTGCGGTCTTTGATGAACTCGGGCGGGATGTGCTCGCCAATGAAGTGCACCAGCACGCCGATGGTCGGGATCCACATCTGGCGTTCCCAGCCGAAGGCCAGGCCTGTGGCCAGACCTTCGCTCTTGAGCGTGCGCGCCGGGTACAGCCGCTCGAGCGCCGGCAGGATGACGCTGGTGTCGCAGTAAATGTCGGCGCCAATTTGCAGCACCGGCGCGCGTCGGTAGCCACCGGTCAGCGGCGCCAGCAGCGGCCGCGGCGGCAGGCCCGGAATGTCCACCGAACCATAGGCCAAGCCCTTGTAGCCGAGCACGGCTCTCACCTTTTCAGAGAAGGTGGAGAAGGCGTAATGGTGCAGGATGATGTCGCTCATGATCGTGTCTCCTTGGTTGGTTCAGCCCACCGGCGTGAAATCGCCGGTGGGCTTTCGGCAGGCCTCAGATCAGAGGCTGAGAGTTTTTCGAGCGTGGCCGAGCAGCGCCCCAAACGCGGCCAATCTAGGCGCAAAGCACAGCCATAGCCCGGGCTATGGCGAGCATTTGCAACGAGGAGTGGGCGTGTTTTGGGGTGATGAGCGGGCATGATCGAAAGACTCTCAGCCTCTCAGTGCATGATGTGGCCGCCATCGACGACGATGGTCTGGCCGGTGACGAAGCCCGCGAGGTCGGACAGCAGGTACAGCGCCGTGCCCACCAGGTCTTCGGGTCTTTGTTCGCGCGCGATGGCACGCGCCTTCAAGAAACTCTGCTGCCACTCAATCGGGCGGTTCTTCGTGGCGTCGGTGAGCACGAAGCCCGGGGCAATGACGTTGACGCGCACGCCGTGCGGGCCGCACTCCTTGGCCAGGCCCTTGGTCATAGCCAGCACCGCACCTTTGGTCGCCACATAGTGCAAATAGCCCGGCTGCCCGGCCACCGCCACCACCGATGAGATGTTGACGATGGCGCCGCTCTTGCGCTCGCGCATGGCTGGCAGCACCGCCTTGCAGCATTGCCACACGCCCTTGACGTTGACCGCAAAGATGCGGTCCCACTGCACCGGGTCGAGTTCTTCAAAGGGCGTGAGCTTGACCTCGCGGAAGTAGGCGGCGTTGTTGATCAGGCCGTCGATGCGGCCGAAGCGGCGCAGCGCGGCTTCAGCCATGGCACGCACCGAGGCGTCGTCAGCCACGTCAACGCGCAGCGCGAGTGCCTGGCCACCGGCGCGTTCGATGAGGGCCACGGTTTCATCGGCCGCGTTCATGTCGGCCACCACGACTCTGGCGCCCTGCACCGCGGCGCCGACGGCAAAGGCCTGGCCGATGCCGGTGGCCGCGCCGGTGACGATGACGGTGTGTTGGTCGAGCAGGTTTTTGGCGGGCATGGGGTCTCCTTGCATCGTTCAGGGTTCAGGGCTTGCCGGCGGGGCGTTGCGCGCAACGCTTCACACCGTCTGGGCATTCCTCGGCTTGCAGGCGCACCACAGCGCGGTCGCGCAGCGGGCCAGTGATGTCGATCTGTAGCGCCCACACGCCGCTCATCTCAAGTTCGAGCCTGCCGCGGTACTCGCCGGGCCGGCCGGTCGGCGCCGCAGCGGCGGGCTTGACGCGGTGCGCCATCGGCATCGACGGCATCGTGGCACCCAGCGTGACCTGCGCACCGGCCAGCGGCGTGCCGTCGCGCGTGGCGAGCTGCATCACGCAGTCCAGCGTCGGGCCGATCGCCACCGCCTCGCAGCGCAAGTCAACCTTGGCGCGGGCCGTTTTTGCCGCTGGTGCCGCTTGAGGAGCTTGCGCCTGGGCCGACCGTGGTTGCATGGCCAGCACGATGGCCAGCGCAGCGAGGGCACACGCC
>JANMYI010000587.1:0-9949 GCA_031381955.1 Burkholderiales bacterium | reverse complement strand
CGCGTGTTCTCCAACACCAAGCTGGTGACTTCCCTGGCGGTGCTGATGCTGTGCGAGGCGGGCCAGGTCGACCTGGACGAACCAATTGACCGCCATTTGCCGCAACTCGCCCAGCGCCAGGTGCTGCGCCCCGGTGCCACGCGCATTGACGACACCGAGCCGGCGCGCCGCGCCATCACCGCGCGGCACCTTCTTAGCCACAGCGCCGGCCTGAGCTATGGCCTGTTCGACCCTGGCAGCACCCTCTACAAGGCCTACAACGACAGCAAGGTGCACAACCCGGCACGCACCTTGGCCCAAATGCTCGATAGCCTGGCCGCCTTGCCGCTGCTGTTTCACCCCGGTGAGTCATGGGAATACTCGTTGGCCACCGACGTGCTGGCGCGTCTGGTGGAAGTGATCAGCGGCCAGCCGTTTGACGTCTTCATTCAAACCCGCATCCTGGGCCCGTTGGGCATGCAGGACACGGGCTTCACGCTGCCCGCGGCGCAGGCGCATCGGCTGGCGGCGTACTACGCCGGTGCCGACTGGTTCGACCAGATGAAGCCGGGTCTGACCCGCACCGATCAAGCGCCTTACCCTGGCGCCTACCTCACGCCAGTACCGCGTTTGAGTGGTGGCGGCGGGCTGGTGTCCAGCCTGGCCGACACGCTCGCGCTGGTGCGCAGCCTGCTGCCCGGGGCGGCAGGCCTGCTGCAGCCCGCCACCCTGGCGCAAATGATGACCAATCAATTGCCGGCCGGCGTGTGGCAGCGCTTCGCCACGCTCGGCGAGCTCAGCGGCCGCGGCCACGGCCTGGCCGGTGGTTTGGTCGTCGAGCGCACGCCGCTGGACGACCCCGACGCCGCCGGCGAGTTTTATTGGGGCGGCGTGGCCGGAACGCTATGGTGGCTATCGCCCCGGGCAAACCTGGCGGCGGTGTTGATGACGCAGCGCCAAATGGCGTTTGCCCACCCCTTCGTGCCCGAAGTCAAGCGATTGATTTACGAAGCAGTGCGGCAGGCACGCTGAGCAACCCCAACTTTCATCCAGGAGCCTTTCAATGACGACCCAAAGTACAACGGTTCAAATCAGCCAATACGGCGGCCCCGAGCTAATGCAGCTCGTGCAAGTGAATGTGGGCGAACCCGGCGCGGGCGAGATCCGCATCCGCCATGAAGCCTGCGGCCTGAACTTCATCGACGTCTACCAGCGCACCGGCCTGTATGCCAATCCCTTGCCGCTGAACCTGGGCATGGAAGGTGCGGGCGTGGTGGAAGCCGTGGGCGCAGGCGTCACGCACCTCAAGGCCGGTGACCGTGCCGCCTACGCCAGCAACCCGCCGGGCTCGTATTCACAGGCCCGCGTCATGCCGGCGCGCAATGTGTGCAAGCTGCCTGATGGCATCAACTTCGACACCGGCGCGGCCATGATGCTGAAAGGCCTGACCGCGCAATACCTGCTCAAGCGCACGCTGCCGGCTGAAGGCCTGCAAGCCGGCGACTTCGTGTTGTTCCATGCCGCCGCCGGTGGTGTGGGCCTGATCGCCTGCCAGTGGGCCAAGGCCCTGGGCCTGCAACTCATCGGCACCGCGGGCAGTGACGACAAGTGCAAGCTGGCGCTGGAACACGGCGCCTCCCATGCCATCAACTACAAGAGCGAAGACTTCGTGGCCCGGGTGAAAGAAATCACCGGCGGCAAGAAGGTAAAGGTGGTTTATGACTCGGTGGGCAAAGACACCTTCGAAGGCTCGCGTGAGTGCCTGCGCCCGTTCGGCCTGCTGGCCAGCTTCGGCAACGCCTCGGGCCCCGCGCCGGCGATTGCGCCGGGCATGCTCGGTGCCAAGGGCAGCCTGTACGTGACGCGCCAAACCCTGTTCACTCACATCGCCACGCGCGAAGCCAACCAGGCCATGGCTGACGACTTGTTTGCCGTGGTGCAAAGCGGCGCGGTGAAGATCCGCATCGACCAGCGCTACCCGCTGGCGCAAGTGGCGCAGGCGCACCGTGATTTGGAGGCGCGCAAGACGACGGGGTGCACGATTCTGTTGCCTTGAGTTCAGGCCGGCTCGGGTGCGACCCTGATGCACCCGGCTGGCCGAAGCAGTAGCGTCGAACTCCTTCTTCAAGGAGATCAGGCATGCAACGTCGCAACTTCGTTGGAACCCTGGCCGCCGCGGCGGCAGCGTCTTGGGCAGGTGGCGCGCGGGCGCAGGCCATCACCCTGCATGGTGCGGTGCAGTTCAATGATGACCATGCCTTCAACCGGGCGCTGCTGAAGTTCGAAGAGCTGGTCAAGCAGTACTACGGCAAGCCGATCAATTTCGTGCTCCACCGCAACAGCGAACTCGGCCTCGAAAAGCAGTACTTCGAGTACATGGCCCAGGGCAAGGCGGTTGACTACGGCATTGTTTCGCCGGCCCACATGTCCACCTTCTCGAAGGCCGCACCCTTCATCGACGCGCCGTTCATCTTCCGCGACCTGGCGCACTGGAACAAGGTGCTCGATGCCGACCTGTTCAAGCCGATCGCTGATGAAGTGGCGAAGAACGCCGAAGTGCATCTCATTGGTTGGGCCGGCGGCGGCACGCGCAACATCTTCGTCAACAAACCCATCCGCAACCTGGCTGAGATGAAGGCGCTGAAGGTGCGGGTGCAAGGCGCGCCGATCTGGAGCCGAACCTTCTCGGCGGCTGGCATGAGCCCCACCGTGATCGCCTACAACGAGGTCTACAACGCCATCCAGAACAACGTCATCGCCGCGGGCGAGAACGAAGCCGCGGGCGTGGAGACCATGAAGTTCTACGAGGTCGCCCCGCACCTGGCCATGACCGAGCACGCCATCACCATCCGCCCCATCTGCTTTTCCGGCAAGACCCTGGCCAAGCTGCCGGCTGACTTGCAGGCGGCCATTTTGCGTGCGGGCAAGGAGGCGGGCGCTTACGGGCGCCAGATCGAATCGTCGGAAGACACGGCCAAGCTCGACAAGCTCGAAAAAGACGGCAAGCTCAAGCGCGTGCCGTTCACCGACCGCGCGGCAATGAAAAAGCTGGTCGATCCGGTGATGGCGGCTTACGCCAAAGAGATCGGCGCCGACGCCATCTTCGACAAGATCAACGCCATTCGTTAACCGCCACCGGAGTCTCGGCGGCGCTGCCCCAGTGGGAGCGCCGCCGTTTCATTGCCCATGACCCTGTTCAAAGCCTGCACCGCGCTGTACAGCCGGTTGTTGTCGTGGTTGCTGGTGTTCACCGTGGCGGTGCTGATCATTCCGGTCAGCTTGCAGATTTTTTCGCGCTACACGGAACTGATACCGACCTACATCTGGACCGAGGAGATGGCGCGCTTTCTGTTCGTGTGGATGATCATGATCGGCGCCATGCTCGGCATCCGCGAGAGCACGCACTTTGATGTCGATGTCTGGCCGCTCTTGTCGCCGCGCGGCACGGCGCTGCTCAAGGTCGTCGCCAGTGTCTTCATCCTGGGCTTTGCGCTGGTCTTTGTCTGGGGCGGCTATTTGTTCACGCGCTTCGCCTGGAACCGGGTGTCCGAGCTGGCCGAATTGCCGCTGTGGCTGATTCACATCGCCTGGCCGGTGGCCGGGCTGACCTGGGTGTTGTTCCAGGGTGAACAAATGATTGATGCGCTGAAGACGCTGAGCGGCGCGCCCAAGGCCGAAGGAACCCAGGCATGAACACCGCCGCGCTGGCGCCGTCTGTCGCGGCGATGATCCTGTTCGGCATCTTCTTCACGCTGATGTTCCTGCGTGTGCCGGTGGCCTTTGCGCTGGGCCTGGCCTGCGTGCCGATCTTCGTGATTGAAGATCGCTTCGACCTGCAAAACCTCATTAAAGAAACCTTCAACGCCTACAACTCGTTCATCTTGCTGGCCGTGCCGTTCTTCTTGCTCACCGCCAACTTGATGAACGTGTCGGCATCACCGACCGCCTGGTGCGTTTTTCGCGCGCCCTGGTGGGCCACTTTCCGGGTGGTCTGGCGCAGGTGAACGTGGTGCTGTCGATCTTCTTTGCCGGCTTGTCGGGCTCGTCCACCGCTGACGCCGCGAGCCAGAGCAAGATCTTCATCGACGCGCAGGTCAAGGAAGGCTACGACGTGAGCTTCTCGGTGGCCATCACCGCCGTGTCGGCCGTGCTGGCGGTGATCATCCCGCCGTCGATATTGATGATCGTCTGGGGCGGCGTGCTCAGCGTGTCGATCGGCGCATTGATGCTGGCCGGCATCGTGCCCGGTTTGCTCATCGGCCTGGCCCAGATGGCCACCGTTCATGCCTATGCCAAGCGGCGCAACTACCCCACCTACACGCGGGCCACGCTGCGCGAAGTGTTTGCTTCCGCGGCGGTGTCGATTCCGGCGCTGTTGACGCCCTTCATCATCATCGGTGGCAAGATTTTCGGCTGGTTCACGGCCACCGAATCTGCCTGCATTGCCGTGCTCTATGCCGGCGCACTTTCGCTCCTGGTGTACCGCGAGATGAACTGGAAGGGCCTGTACGAGGCCTTTCTCGACACCGGCAAACTGTCGGCCGCGGCCTTGTTTTGCGTGGGCACGGCCAGTGCGTTCGGCTGGCTGCTGGCGTATTACCAAATCCCCAAGGCGCTGCTGGCGGGCGTGTCGGGATGGGGCATGGGCGTCACGGCCACCGGCTTTTTCGTCGCCGCGGCGTTCCTGGTGGTGGGCTGCTTCCTCGACGCCATACCAGCCATCATCATCGTGGGCACCATCTTGCAGCCGCTGGCGCAAAACGCCGGCATGGACCCGGTGCACTTCGCCATCGTGGGCATCGTGTCGCTGGCCTTTGGCTTGGTCACGCCGCCCTACGGCCTGTGCCTGATGATCGCTTGCGCGGTGGCCAAGATCCGCATCATCGATGCGCTGAAAGACACGCTGATCATGCTCGTGCCGATGCTGCTGGTGCTGGCCACCATGATCGTCTGGCCCAACGTGGCGCTGTTTCTGCCGCGGCTGTTTCCGCCGGGCACGCTTTAGTGACCTTGCCCGCTGCGTCAGTCTTCGCCCCTAACGACTTGGTAAGCAGCGTGTGCCGCACGCATCATCGAGGCGTGAAGGCTGCCAAGCTTCGGATGCTGGCCATGCGGTGCCCGGGCAGGCACGGCGAAGAAGTCCTCATTCCACGGCAGTTCAACTGACTGCCTCAGGTCGAACTTGGTATCAAAGGAAAGCCCGGCGCTGCCGTAGGCAGCCGGGTTGCCCTGTCTGGTGATCGCGAACTCACCTTTGTGGAGCCGCTGCAATCCTTGAGAGGTGCCGTACGCGACGGTGACTGCCACACCGTCTTCGCGTTCTGTGACGTCGCACACGAGCGCGGGCCGAGGCTTCGGGCCAGGGTTTCGGCGCGACAAGTTGGGGAAATGGCACCAGACGATGTCGCCGGGTGTCGGGGGCGTCCAATTTGCCATGTCAGAACAGTGAACGCTTCCTCGCAACCTTGCCCTTGGGCAATACCGTGTCGGACAGCTTGCGCAGTTCCTTGAAGTCGTGCGCCGTCAGCGGCCCGTCATCGGCTTCGTACGCCGGAAGCTCTTCCTTGGCCAAGCGTGACAGCGCCATGTGCACGACCTCGGTCTCGGAGACGTCGAAGCGATCGGCCATGGCTTTGACGGTCTCGCGGGTAACGCCGAACTGCGTGTCGCGTCGGCGAAATTTGAGCAGCAAGCTGGAGGTTGTGGCTGGCATGGTGGGTCCCAATCGTATATATAAGTTATATATCAAATCGGCCATGCAGGGGGCCGGCGTCTGCGCACCTCGGCGCGCCGACACGCTGTAGTCAACGCCCGCGCCGCACCCGCAGCAACTCATCCACGATCAAGCAAATGGCGCCCAGCGTGATGGCGCTGTCGGCCAGGTTGAAGGTGGCGAAGTGGCGGCCGGCCCAGTGGAAGTCGAGCATGTCCACCACATAGCCGTGCAGGGCGCGGTCGATCACGTTGCCCACCGCGCCGCCCAGGATCATGCTGATGGCAAAGCAGAACAGGGTCTGCGCCGGGTGCTTCCTCAGCATCCACAACATCAGCCCCGACGCCACCACACCCAGGCCGATGAAGAACCAGCGCTGCCAGCCGCCGGCCCCGGCCAGGAAGCTGAAGGCGGCGCCGCTGTTGTGGGCGCGCACGACGTTGAAATAGTCGGTGACGTGGCGCGACTCATGGAGCTGGAAGTGACCCACGATCAGCGTCTTGCTGAACTGGTCGAGCACGATGACGATGAACGCCAGGCCCAGCCACACGGCCAGGCTGGCCAGGTTCCCACCGCTGCTGCTTGATCGGCGTGCGGCCATGGCTGTGGAATCTCTCAGGCGAAACGGCGCGCTTCGCCGGCGCCGTAGAGGTTGCTGGTGCAGCGGCTGCACAAGGTGAGGTATTGCGGCTCGTGGCCCACGTCTTCGCGCCAGTGCCAGCAGCGTTCGCACTTGGGCGCCGTGCTGGCGCTGACCTGCACGGCCAGCTCCGGACCCGCACCCACGTTCACCACTGACGTGATGAAGATGAACTTCAGCTCGCTGCCCAGGCTTTGCAGCAAGGCCAGATCGGCCGGCGCCGCCTGCAACTGGACCACGGCTTCCAGTGCTGAACCCACACCGCCCAGCGCACGCAGGTTCTCGATTTCCTTGTTCACCACGGCGCGAATCTCGCGCAGCCGCGTGTAACGTTCCAGAACAGCCGCATCCGGTGCCGGCAAGGCCCAATAGGTTTGCGTGAAGATGCTCTGGCCCACGCCGGGCGCGAAGATGGCAAACGCTTCCTCAGCGGTGAAGCTCATGAACGGCGCCATCCAGCGCAGCATGGCCTGGGTGATGTGCCACAGCGCGGTTTGCGCGCTGCGCCGCGCCGGGCTGTTGGCCGCAGTGGTGTACAGGCGGTCTTTCAGCACATCGAGGTAGAACGCGCCCAGGTCTTCGGAGCAAAAGATTTGCAGTTTGGCCACCACCGGGTGGAACTCGTAAACCTCGTAGTGCGCCAGCACCTCGGCCTGCAGCTGCGCCGCGCGCGCCAGGGCGTAACGGTCAACTTCCAGCAATTGCTCCAGCGCCACCGCGTCAGTGTCGGGGTTGAAGTCGCTGGTGTTGGCCAGCAAAAAGCGCAGCGTGTTGCGGATGCGCCGGTAGCCATCCACCACGCGGGCCAGGATCTTGTCGTCGCCGGCAATGTCGCCCGAGTAGTCGCTGGCCGCCACCCACAGGCGGATGATTTCAGCGCCCAGCTTCTGGCTCACCACCTGCGGCTCGATGCCGTTGCCCGCACTCTTGCTCATCTTATGGCCCTTGCTGTCCACAGTGAAGCCATGCGTTAACAAGCCGCGGTAAGGTGCGCGGCCGAACAAGGCACAGCCCAGCAACAGGCTGCTGTGGAACCAGCCGCGGTGCTGGTCGTGGCCTTCCAGGTACAGGTCGGCCTCGGGGCCTTGTTCGTGGTGGCTCATGTGGCCGGCGAATTCGTTGTGCGTGCCGCGCAGCACATGCCAGAAGGTGGAGCCGGAATCGAACCACACTTCAAGAATGTCGCTGCTCTTGGTGTACTGAGCAGCTTCATCGGCACCCAGGATGTCTTCAACCGTGGCTCGGCTCCAGGCTTCGATGCCACCGGCTTCAACGATGGCCGCGGCTTGATCGAGGATCGCCATCGTGCGCGGGTGCGGCTCGCCGCTTTCCTTGTTCAGGAACAGCGGCAGTGGCACGCCCCAGTTGCGCTGGCGGCTGATGCACCAGTCGGGCCGGTTGGCGATCATGTCGCGCAGCCGGGCGCGGCCGTTCTCGGGGTAGAAGCGCGTGGCGTCGATGGCATCGAGCGCCATCTGGCGCAGCGTCTTGGGCGCCTTGTCTTTCGTGAACACACCCTCGCCTTCATCCATGCGGATGAACCACTGCGCCGCGGCGCGGTAGATCACCGGGCTCTTGTGGCGCCAGCAATGCGGGTAGCTGTGGCTGATTCCTTCCGTGGCCAGCAAGTGGCCAGCATCTTGCAGCGCGGCGGTGATGGCCGGCCCGGCCTTCCAGATGTGCTGGCCGCCAAAGAGCGGGAAGTCGGCCGCGTACGCGCCCTGCGCGCCCACCGGGTTGAGGATGTCTTCCACCTTCACGCCATGCGCCCGGCACGAGTTGAAGTCTTCCACGCCGTAGGCCGGGGCCGAATGCACGATGCCGGTGCCGTCTTCCGCCGTGGCGTAGTCGGCCAGGTACACCGGGCTGGCGCGGTCATAACCGCTGTGTGCAGCGGCCAACGGGTGCTTGAAGGCGATGCCATCCAGTTTTTCACCCAACGCCGTGGCCAGCACCGTGCCTTCAAGCTCATATCGCGCCAGGCACTTTTCAACCAGCGTGGCGGCCAGCACGAGCAGGCCTTTGGGTGTATCGACCAGCGCGTATTCAAGCGCCGGGTTCAGGTTCAACGCCTGGTTGGCCGGCAGGGTCCAGGCGGTGGTCGTCCAGATCACGGCATACGCCGGCTTGGCCAGTGCAGTCAGGCCGAAGGCAGCGGTCAACTTCGCAGGCTCGGCACAGGGGAAGGCCACGTCCACCGTCTGGCTCTTCTTGTCGGCGTATTCGATCTCGAACTCGGCCAGCGAGCTGCCGCAATCGAAGCACCAGTACACCGGCTTCAAGCCGCGGTAGACAAAGCCGCGTTCGATCACGCGCTTGAAGGCGCGGATCTCGCCGGCCTCGTTGGCCTTGTCCATGGTGGCGTAGCGGCGTTCCCAGTCGCCGAGCACGCCCAAACGTTTGAAGTCAGCCATTTGCTGGGTGATTTGTTCGCTGGCGTAGGCGCGGCTCTTGGCCTGCATCTCGTCGCGCGTGAGGCTGCGGCCGAACTTCTTTTCGATCGCGTTTTCGATCGGCAGGCCGTGGCAATCCCAGCCCGGCACGTACTGCGCATCGAAGCCGGCAAGTTGGCGCGCCTTGACGATCATGTCCTTGAGCACCTTGTTCACCGCATGGCCCATGTGGATCTGGCCGTTGGCATACGGCGGGCCGTCATGCAGGATGAACTTGGGCGCGCCCACGCGGGCCACCCGCAGGCGCTGGTAGGTGCCTTGCTCTTGCCATGCGGCCACCCAGGCGGGCTCGCGCTTGGGCAGGTCGCCACGCATCGGGAACGGCGTGTCGGGCAGGTTCAGGGTGGTGCGGTAGTCAGTGGTCATGGCGGCTTGGGGCGCCGGAGGCGGCGCGCTGATTCAGCTTGTGGGGCGGGCCATGGAGCCAGGTGCGGCTTCAGGCAGCGGTTAGGCACGCCGTAGCGGGCGCTAGCGTGTCTTGGGCTGAATACGGTCGCGCGTGGTCTGCCGCTGGGTCGCGGTGTGCCCGCGCAGTGCGGCAGCGTGTGGAATGCACAATGACATGCTGACGATTCTAGCGGGCACACCATGCGGGTCCTTCAATGCCTTGCCGTTGTAGCCGCCTGCCTGAGTGGGGCCGCGGCGCGGGCCGCAGAGGGCGAGGCCCCCACCACATGGGAAGGCGCCATCGGCCCGGTGATCAACCATTCGCCCGCCTTCTCCGGTGCGCGCGACCACCGCACCACCTTGCTGCCCGGCTTCTTCGTGCGCTACGGCCGCTTCACGGCGACCAATGCGGGCGGCTTCGTCACGCGCAAGCAAGAAGAGGTGGATCGCGGCGTGGCGGCCGACTTGCTGCGTGGCGACCAATACCGGCTGAACGTGGCAATGCGTTTTGACGGCGGACGCAACAGCAGCGACAGCCCCTTGCTCAGCGGCCTGGGCAATGTGCGTGTGACGTTGCGCGCGCGGCTGGGCCTGGTGGTGAAGCTTGACCGCCACTGGCGCACTGGCACCGCCTTGTCGGCCGACCTGATGGGGCGTGGCGGCGGCGTGACGTTTGACCAGAACCTGCAATACGTCGATCACTTGAGCCCGCGCATGCTGTGGCACACCACCCTGGGCGTGTCGGCTGCAGACCAGCGCTACATGCAAAGCTACTTC
>JANMYI010000581.1:0-5771 GCA_031381955.1 Burkholderiales bacterium | reverse complement strand
GGGTCGAGGTTCTCGATGGCGCACACGATGATGCAGTTGTCGGCGCGGTCACGCACCACTTCCATCTCGAATTCTTTCCAGCCGATGAGCGACTCTTCGATCAGCAATTCCTTGGTGGGCGACAGATCCAGCCCGCGCTTGCAGATCTCTTCAAACTCCGCCGGGTTGTAGGCGATGCCGCCGCCCGTGCCGCCGAGCGTGAAGCTGGGCCGGATGACGATGGGAAAGCCCGTGCCGGCCGTTTCTTCGGCCATGCGGCGCTGCACCGCCAGGGCATCGTCAAACGAGTGCGCGATGCCGCTTCGCGCCGAGCCCAGGCCGATGGCGGTCATCGCGTCTTTGAACTTCAGGCGGTCTTCGGCCTTTTCGATAGCGCGCTCGTTGGCGCCGATCATCTCCACGCCGTACTTGGCCAGCACACCGTGCTTGTGCAGCTCAAGCGCGCAGTTCAGCGCCGTTTGCCCGCCCATGGTGGGCAGCAGCGCCATCTGCTCGCCGGGGAAGGCCTGGCGCTCCTTGGCGATGATGCGTTCGAGCACCTGCCAGGTGATCGGCTCCACGTAGGTGGCGTCGGCCATGTTGGGGTCGGTCATGATGGTGGCCGGGTTGCTGTTGACCAGCACCACCCGGTACCCCTCTTCGCGCAGCGCCTTGCAGGCCTGCGCACCGGAGTAATCGAACTCGCAAGCCTGGCCGATGATGATCGGGCCGGCGCCGATGATCAGCACGCTTTGAATGTCGGTGCGCTTAGGCATTCTTCTTCTCCGTCTGCTTCGCCTTGTCAGCCATCAGCGCCGTGAACCGATCAAACAGGTAGGCAATGTCATGCGGGCCGGGCGAGGCCTCGGGGTGGCCCTGGAAGCAAAAGGCCGGGCGATCGGTGCGCTCCAAACCCTGCACCGTGCCGTCGAACAAGCTCACATGGGTGGGCCTGAAGTTGGCCGGCAGGCTGGCTTCATCGACCGCGAAACCGTGGTTCTGGCTGGTGATACTGACGCGCCCGCTGGCCAGGTCTTTCACCGGGTGGTTGGCGCCGTGATGGCCAAACTTCATCTTGTAGGTCTTGGCGCCCGACGCCAGCGCCATGATCTGGTGGCCCAGGCAAATGCCGAAGGTGGGCAAGCCAGCGTCAATCAGCCGGCGCGTGGCCTCGATGGCGTAGGCGCAAGGCTGCGGGTCGCCGGGGCCGTTCGACAAGAACACACCATCAGGCTGCATGGCGAGCACCTGCGCCGCAGGCGTGCGCGCCGGCACCACGGTGACGCGGCAGCCGCGGCTGGCCAGCATGCGCAGGATGTTGTGCTTCACGCCGAAGTCATACGCCACCACATGCAACCGGGCGTTGGCTTGGGTGCCGTAGCCCGAGCCCAGGGCCCACTCGGTCTGCGTCCACTCATAGGGTTCGCGCGCCGTCACCACTTGGGCCAGATCCTGGCCCACCATGTTGGGTGCTGAACGTGCGCGCGCCAGGGCTTGCGCGACATCGTCTGCCGTGGGCGTGTGGCCGAACGGGTAGGCGGTGATGCAACCGTTTTGCGCGCCCTGGCTGCGCAGCTTGCGCGTGAGGTGGCGCGTGTCGATGTCAGCCAGTGCCACCGTGCCTTCGTTGCGCAAGTACTGGCTCAAGGTGAGCGTGTGGCGGAAGTTGGACACGCGCACCGGCAGGTCGCGAATGATCAGGCCGGCGGCATGCACCCGGGTGGCCTCGGCGTCTTCAGCGTTGATGCCGTAGTTGCCGATGTGCGGATACGTCAGGGTGACGATCTGGCGGCAATAGCTCGGGTCGGTGAGGATTTCTTGGTAGCCGGTGAGCGCGGTGTTGAACACCACTTCGCCCACGGTGTGACCGGGCGCACCGATCGAGGTGCCCAGGAACGTCGTGCCGTCTGCAAGGGCAAGCAGCGCGGCAGGCAGGTCGGGTTGCAAAGGGAAACTCCGGTTTGCGCGCGCCCAGCATGGCTCGACTTGGCCAGTTCCGGGGGGGAAACCGAGGGGAGTTTCGCTGGGGCTGCGGGTGTGTGGGTAAACCGCCGCATTCTACCCGCTGCTGCGCGGCGGCCAGCGCGCTCTAGCGGATCAAACCGCCAGTGCGGCGATGCCGGCCCGCGCGATCTGCGCGTCCTCGGCTGGCTTCACCCCGCTCACGCCAACCGCCCCCACGCACTGCCCTTGAACCATCACCGGCACGCCGCCTTCAAGCATGCCGCTCAGGCTGGGTGCGCTGAGGAAGGCCGTGCGCCCGGCGTTGATCATTTCTTCATAGACCTTGCTTTCACGCCGGCCCAGCGCTGCCGTGCGTGCCTTGGCCGGCGCGATCTCGCTCGAAATGGGTGCCGCGCCATCCAGGCGCTGCAGCCACAGGACATGGCCGCCGTCATCAACCACGGCAATCGCTACCGCCCACTTGTTGCGCAACGCTTCCGCCTCGGCGGCCGCGGCCATGGCGCGCGCGTCGTCCAACGTCAATGTCATCTTGCTTTTCATGTGCCGGCCCCCATGTGTTGAAGCCATTAACGATAGAGGCAGGCGTTTCACGCACCAAGCGGAGTCGCAGCAAAGCTGTCAAACCCGGCGAAGACGGCTCTACGCGCTTGAAAGCGAGTACCGAAGTGCGCCAGTGAGTCCGCGGAAATCCGGGGCTTGACAGCCGGCGCACGGAACTAGAATCAACTTACGGCGTCCATGCCGTTGTAGTCAACCACCTTGTTGGAGAACGCATGAACCAGAGCCTGCAAACCGCCCCCGACTTTGCCGGTACCGGCACGCTGGCCGCGCAACGCAACCGCGTATTGCGCAACACCTATTGGCTGCTGGCGCTGTCAATGGTGCCAACCATTCTGGGCGCCTGGATCGGCGTGGCCACGGGTCTGGCACAAGCCATGACCCCGGGCATCGCGATGATCGTTTTCTTTGCCGGCGCCTTCGGTTTGATGTTTGCCATAGAAAAGACCAAGAACACGGCCGCCGGCGTGCCCGTGCTGCTGGCCTTCACCTTCTTCATGGGCCTGATGCTGTCGCGCCTGATCGGCTCGGTGCTGGGCCTGGCCAACGGCGCTAACCTGATCATGATGGCCTTTGCCGGCACGGGCGTGATCTTTCTGGGCATGGCTTCGCTTTCGAGCGTCATCAAGCGCGACCTGTCGTCGATGGGCAAATGGCTGTTCATCGGCGCGGTGATGCTGATGATTGCCGGCATTGCCAACTTCTTCCTGAAGAGCAGCGCACTCATGATCACCTTGATGGTGCTGGCCATCGGCATCTTCTCGGCCTTCATCATCTATGACCTGAAGCGCGTGCAAGACGGCGAAGAAACCAACTACATCACCGCCACGCTGGGCGTGTACCTGAGCATCTACAACGTCTTTCAAGGCTTGTTGGCGCTGCTCGGCATCTTTGGCGGCGATCGCGATTAAGAGAAGCGCTTTCTCGTGACAACGGGGCCTGCGGGCCCCGTTTGTTATGCGCCACGTAATGTCGTGATCAAACGGTGGCGGGCCGTTCGAAGACCGCAAGGCTTTCAACATGCCCCGTGTGCGCGAACATGTTCACCACGCCGGCCAGGCTGCATGTGTAGCCGGCTTGGTGCACCAGGAGCCCCGCATCGCGTGCCAAGGTGGCCGGGTTGCAACTGACGTAGACGATGCGTTGCGGCGCACGCCAGCCCGGCCGCGGCGCTTGCTCGAGTTCCGCCACGGCCTTGGCCAAGGCGAAAGCGCCTTCGCGGGGCGGGTCGACCAGCCACTTGTTGGCGCTGGTCGTGTTGAGCAAGTCACCGGTGGTGATCTCAAAAAGGTTGCGCACCTCGAACGACGCCCGGTCGGACAGCCCGTTGAGCGCCGCGTTGGCCCGCGCCCGCTCAACCAGCGCCGCGCTGCCCTCAATGCCGAGCACGCTTCGCGCCTGGCGCGCAATGGGCAGCGTGAAGTTGCCCAGGCCACAGAACCAGTCCACCACCTGGTCTTGCGGCTGCACGGCCAGCAGCCGCACGGCACGCGCCACCAGCACCCGGTTGATGGCCGCGTTCACTTGGGTGAAATCGGTGGGCTTGAACGGCATGTGGACGTCGAATTCCGGCAGCGCATAGCTCAGCGCGGGCCCGCCTTCATCGAGCAGGTGCACGGTTTCGGGCCCCTTGGGCTGCAACCACCACTGCACAGCATGGGTGCTTGCGAAGTCGCGCAGACGGCCGCGGTCGGCTTGCGTCACTGGCTCAAGATGGCGCAGCACCAAGGCCACCACGTCGTCGCCACAAGCCAGCTCGATCTGCGGCAAGCGGTCGCGTTGATCCATGCTGGCGATCAGCTCACGCAACGGCAGCAGCAGGGCACTGACGTGCTCTGGCAAGACGGCACACGATTGCATGTCAGCCACGTAGCGCGACTTGCGCTCGTGAAAACCGACCAGCACCACGCCCTTCTTGATGACGTAGCGCACCGACAAGCGCGCGCGCTGCCGGTAGCCCCAGGCTGGCCCTTCGATGGGCCGCAACAGCCGCTGCGGCTTCACCTTGGCCAGGTGCCACAAGGTGTCTTCCAGCACGCGCTGCTTGGCCGCCACCTGCGCTGCGGGGTGCAGGTGCTGCATCTTGCAACCACCACAAGCGCCGGCATGCAAGCCGAAGTGCGGGCACTGCGGGCGCACGCGCTGGGCGCTCTCGCGGCCTAGGGCTGACATCTGCCCTTGCTCCCACTGGTTCTTCTTGCGGTGCACGTTCACCTGCACACGCTCGCCCATGAGGGCGCCTTCGATGAACACCACCTTGCCATCGGCACGGTGCGCCACGCCCTGGCCTTCCAAGTCGAGCGATTCAACTTCTAGCCAGGCGCTTGCTTGTTCGGTCATGGTGTGAAAAAGGCCGCCCACGGGCAGCCTGTGCGTGGGAGCAGAGTGGGCGTCAATTCCGACTGCGGTCAACCAGCTTGTTGGCCTTGATCCACGGCATCATGGCGCGCAGCTTTTCGCCCACGACTTCGATGCTGTGCTCAGCCATCAGGCGGCGGCGCGACAGCAAAGTGGGAGCGCCGGCGCGGTTTTCCAAGATGAAATTCTTGGCGTATTCGCCGCTCTGAATGTCTTGCAAAACCTTGCGCATCGTCGCCTTGGTCTCGTCGTTCACGATGCGCGGGCCGGTGACGTATTCACCGTATTCGGCGTTGTTCGAGATCGAATAGTTCATGTTGGCGATGCCGCCTTCGTAGATCAGGTCGACGATCAGCTTGAGCTCGTGCAGGCACTCGAAGTACGCCATTTCGGGGGCATAGCCGGCCTCGACCAAGGTCTCGTAGCCGGCCTTGATCAGCTCCACCGTGCCACCGCACAGCACGGCTTGTTCACCGAACAGGTCGGTCTCGGTTTCCTCGCGGAAATTGGTTTCAATGATGCCGGCCTTGCCGCCGCCGTTGGCCGCGGCATAGCTCAGCGCCAGATCACGCGCCTTGCCGGATTTGTCGGCATGCACGGCAATCAGGTGCGGCACACCGCCACCTTGGGTGTAGGTGTTGCGAACGGTGTGGCCGGGAGCCTTGGGGGCGACCATCCAGACGTCGAGGTCGGCGCGCGGCATGACCTGCCCATAGTGAACGTTAAAGCCGTGCGCGAACGCCAATGAGGCGCCCTGGCGGATGTTGGGCTCGACGTCCTCGCGGTAGACGGCACCGATCTGCTCGTCGGGCAGCAGCATCATCACGACATCGGCTTGCCTGACTGCATCGGCGACTTCGGCGACTTTGATGCCGGCCTTCTCGACCTTGGACCACGAAGCGCCGCCCTTG
>JANMYI010000545.1:0-2192 GCA_031381955.1 Burkholderiales bacterium | reverse complement strand
ATGTCGCCACCCACGGCACCAGCCCGGCCACGCGCAGCAAGCTGCCCTATGACGCCATCAAGGATTTCACACCGGTGGGCATGATCGGCGGCACGCCCAATGTGCTGGTCGTCAACGCCGCGCTGCCGCCGCACCGCTTGCAGCGGTTCATCGATAACTAGCGCACGAACCCGGGCAGCATCAGCTACGGCTCGGCCGGGCAGGGCTCGCTGACGCACCTGACGATGGAGCTGTTCAAGCAGGCGGCGAACCTGTTCGCGGTGCACATCCCGTATCGCGGCGTGGCGCCGGCCTTCAACGATCTGCTCGGCGGCCAGACGCAGGCCATGTTCCCGGGCCTGGCCGCCGCGCTGCCGCACATCCGCTCGGGCCGCGTGCGCGCGCTGGCCGTCACCGGCACGGCGCGCCACCCGCTGCTGCCGAATGTGCCCACGCTCATCGAGGCCGGCTTCAAGGGTTTTGATGCCCAGCAGTGGTACGGCGTGGTCGGCCCGGCGGGCTTGCCCGCGGCCGTGCTGAAGACGCTGAACGACAGCCTGGCGCAGGTGCTTGGCGCCCCCGATTTGCGCGAGCGCCTGGCCGCCGAAGCGCTGGAGCCCACGCCGATGTCGCCCGATGCCTTTGGCCGTTTCATGCGCGAAGACATTGCACGCTGGACGCGCGTGGCGCGCGAACGCCAGATCAACCTCGACAGTTGATCGCGTAAAACTTCTTCTTGCACAGGACACCCACACCACGACATGGCCCGCAACACCCAGGTTCAAGCCGACAGCAACGCCCCGCCCATCACGCAGGCGCTCGCCCGCTTCGTGGCCACCCACCCGTCGCGCGGCTGGCCTGACGCGGTGGACCATGAAGCCCACCGCACCTTGCTCAACTGGCTGGCCTGCGCCGTGGGCGCCGCGCAGCATGAAACGTTGACCGCGGCGCTGGCCGCGGTGCAGGTGCTGCAACCCGCGCCACAGGCCGCCGTGCTGGGCCGCCGTGAGCGGGTTGACGTGGCCAACGCGGCGCTGCTCAACGGCATCAGCTCGCACACCTTCGACTTTGACGACACGCACCTCAAGACCATCATCCACCCGGCCGGGCCGGTGGCCTCGGCGTTGTTGGCGCTGGCTGAACTCAAAGGTTGCAGTGGGCGCCAGGTGATCGACGCGCTGGTGCTGGGCATTGATGTGTCGTGCCGCATCGGCAACCTGATGTACCCCGAGCACTACGACCGCGGCTGGCACATCACCGGCTCCACCGGCATGCTCGGCGCGGCGGCCGGCTGCGCGCGCTTGCTCGGCCTGAGCGAGCAGCAAACCGCCATGGCGCTGGGCATTGCGGCGTCGCAGCCGGTGGGCCTGCGCGAGCAGTTCGGCACCATGAGCAAGCCGCTGCACCCGGGTGCGGCGGCGCGCAACGGCTTGCTGGCGGCCTTGATGGCGCAAGCCGGCTTCACCGCCAGCCCGCGCGCCCTGGAAGCCCC
The DNA here is from genome assembly GCA_031381955.1 of Burkholderiales bacterium. Lineage (GTDB taxonomy): Bacteria > Pseudomonadota > Gammaproteobacteria > Burkholderiales > Burkholderiaceae_C > Rubrivivax. The sequence continues at coordinate 721 of JANMYI010000545.1, read as the reverse complement.
GCGCGGCCTGGTGCAGGTGGTGTCTGACAAAGCGGCGTGGCATGAAGCCACTGATGAACTGGGCCAGCGTTTCGAGATCAGCTTCAACACCTACAAGCCCTTCGCCTGCGGCATCGTCGTTCACCCCAGCATCGACGCCTGCGTGCAACTGCGCGAGCGTGGTGTGCGCCCCGAGCAAGTGGAACGCATCGAGCTGCGTGTGCATTCGCTGGTGCTCGAACTCACGGGCAAGAAGGAACCCGCCAACGGCCTGGCCGCCAAGTTCAGCGTCTACCACGGCTGCGCCGCCGGCTTGCTCTTCGGCCGCGCCGGCGAGGAGGAATACAGCGACGCCATCGTGCAGCGCGCCGACGTGGTGGCCCTGCGGCGCAAGGTGGTGGCGGTGGTGGACGACGGCGTGGCCGAGGAGTCCGCGCATGTCAGCGCGGTGTTGCTGGATGGGCGGCGCGTTGACATTCATGTTGAGCACGCCATCGGTTCGATGCAGCGGCCGTTGAGCGACGCTGCGTTGCAGGCCAAGGCGCATGCATTGGCTGACCCGGTGTTGGGTCTTCGTCAAACCGATGAGTTGATTAGCGCTTGTTGGGGGATGGGTGTCGGTGCCGATGTTCGCGCACTGGTAGCTTGTTCGACACCCGCTGCTTGACGTTTGGAGCAAGCCGAGGCCGTCGGGCGGCCGGCTACGCTCATGTCCCCCGACAGCAACCCGATGGGCCGCTGT
>JANMYI010000492.1:0-4660 GCA_031381955.1 Burkholderiales bacterium | reverse complement strand
TGTGCAGCGCCAGCACGCCGTAGCCCAGTGCCACGCCCATGTTGCGGATCACGGTGCTGTCGGTCAGGTCGCGTTGCCAGCGGCTCGTGGGCAGCTTGTGGCTCATGTGCGAGAGCAGCGCGTTGGCCAGGCCGAGGTTGCCTTCGGCGTTCTCGAAGTCGATCGGGTTGACCTTGTGCGGCATGGTGCTGGAGCCCACTTCGCCGGCCTTCAACGCCTGCGTGAAGTAGCCGAACGAGACATAGCCCCAGACATCGCGCGCCCAGTCGATGAGGATGGTGTTGGCCCGCGCGATGGCGTCGAACAGCTCGGCCATGTAGTCGTGCGGCTCGATCTGGATGGTGAAGTCGTTGAGCACCAGGCCCAGGCGTTTTTCCACCACCCGGCGGCTCAAGGCGGGCCAGTCAACGCCCGGGTAGGCGGCCAGGTGGGCGTTGTAGTTGCCCACCGCGCCGTTCATCTTGGCGCGCAGCGGCACCGCGGCGATTGAACCGCGCGCCAGGCGCAACCGCGCCACCACGTTGGCCACTTCCTTGCCCACGGTGGTGGGGCTGGCGGTCTGGCCGTGGGTGCGCGCCAGCATCGGCTGCGCCGCCAGGGCGTGGGCCACGCCGGCCAGGTGCGCGCACAGCGCGTCCAGCGCCGGCAGCAGCACGTCGTCGCGCGCGCTGCGCAGCATCAAGGCATGGCTGACGTTGTTGATGTCTTCACTGGTGCAGGCAAAGTGCACGAACTCGGCCGCCGCGGCCAGTTCGGGCAGATCAGCCTGGGCCGCCATCTTCTGCTTGAGCCAGTACTCCACCGCCTTCACGTCATGGTTGGTGCGCTGCTCGATGGTCTTGATCGCCTGCGCGTCGGCCACGTTGAACTGGCTGGCCCAACTGCGCAAGCGCGCCACGGCGCCGCGGCTCAGTGGCTTGAACTCGGCCAAGCCGGCCTGCGACAAGGCGATGAACCATTCCACTTCGACCCGCACGCGGCAACGCAACAGGCCGAATTCACTGAGCAGAGGCCGCAGGGCAGCCAGCTTGGCGGCGTAGCGGCCGTCCAGCGGCGACAAGGCCAGAAGGGGGGAATCGGTCATGCAGGCGCGGTGCACTCAGGGGGCACTCCGGGGAAGCGAAAGCGGTCAATTTTAGGCGGCGAGTGCCCAGCGCCCCGCGCCCCGCCCAGCGGCTTGCCCGCGGCACCCCCGCGTTCGCCTGGGCTGTGGCGCGAAAGTGCCTCGATAGAATGGATCGAACCCCTGCACTCGTCGACACGGCTCAACAATGAAACTCATCGGCGCCCTCACCAGCCCCTATGTGCGCAAAGTGCGCATCGTCATGGCCGAAAAGAAACTCGACTTCCAGTTCGTGCTGGAAGACGTGTGGAGCAGCGACGCGATCCTGAAGAACAACCCGCTGGGCAAGGTGCCGTGCCTGATCATGGAAGGCGGCGAGGTGGTGTTCGATTCGCGCGTGATCGTGGACTACCTCGACACGCTGTCGCCGGTGGGCAAACTCATTCCGGCCAGCGGCCGCGAGCGCGTCGAGGTCAAGACCTGGGAGGCGCTGGCCGACGGCACGCTCGACGCGCTGATCCAGGCGCGCCTGGAACAAACCTGGGCCGGGCGCAGCGCGGCGCAACGCTCGCAGCCCTGGGTCGACCGGCAGATGACGAAGGTGGATGCCAGCCTGCAAGCCATGAGCCAGGGCCTGAGCGAAAAGACCTGGTGCATGGGCCACCACATCACCCTGGCCGACATTGCCGTGGGCTGCGCCCTGGGTTACCTCGACTTTCGCTTTGCCAGCCTGAACTGGCGCGAGCGCCACCCCAATTTGGCACGCCTGCACGAGCGCTTGAACGCCCGGCCGGGCTTTGCCGAAACGGCGCCGCCCAGCGCCTAGAGGCCGGCCCTCACGCGGCCAGCGACAGCGCGCTGCTGCTGGCCGCCCAACGCAGCTTGGCGTGGATGGCGCGCACGCGCTGTGCCAGGCCCAACGGCCGCAGCGCTTGCGCCTGCGCGATCGCGTCCAGGCGCTCACCCTGCGCCAGCAGCACCAGCAGGTCGCGCTCGGCGCGGCTCAGGTTCAAGGGGCTGCGCATCTCGTCAAACGCGGTGGCCGGGCCACCACGCGGGTGAAAGTGATCCAGCACGCGTCGCGCCATGGCCTGCGACAGGCTGGCCCCGCCTTGCAGCACCTGCGCGCTGGCCTGCGCCAAGGTGGCCTGGGCATCGGGCGTCCAGCAGCTGTCGGCGCCGGCGCACAACAACTCCCACAAGACCTGCGGGCGCGCTTCGCTGCGCGCATCGACCAGGATGTTCAGCTTCTCGCCGGCCTCGCGCAACTCACGCACCAGGGCCAGTGCGCTGCCGTGGGCCGCCTGCGGCTCGCAGATCAGCAGGTTGGGGCGGCGGCTGCGCACCATGTCACGCGCCGCATCCGCGGTCTGTGCCAGGCCCACCACCGCCAGGCCGCTGGCCACGGCCAGGTCATGCAGGCGTTCCAGGTCGGCGCGGCGGCGGCAAAGCAAGACGGTGTCGTTCATGGCTGGGCAGGGGGCTTGATCGATGGCTCATTGTGTGAAGCGCGGCGGCGGCCTGCCCACCCCGCGCCTCGGGGCCGGCCGGCATCACCGCGTGATGCGTGTCACGCCGAAGCGGTGTGGCTCAGGCGGGCACAGCCTGTGCCGTGCGCAAGTCATGCCTGGCGCTCGGCGCCGCACCTGCCGGCGCTGCCAAGGGCGCAAAACTATCGGCCCGGGCCAGCGGCCAGTAGGTGCTGTACACGGCGTGCGGCCAGGGCGCGCTGCCGTGCGCGGCGCCGAGCAAGGCGCCGGCCTGCACGAACGGCAGCAGGTTGGACAGCAGCCGCACATCACGGTCAGCGGCGCGGCGAACGATGTGCGAGGCACTCAGTTGCCCCGGGTGCTCCAGCCCCGCGGCCTGCACCAGTTCCTTCAGCGCTTGCAGCGTGTTGCGGTGGAAGCGGTACACGCGCTCGGCCTTGTCGGGCACGATCAGCGCGCGCTGGCGCAACGGGTCTTGCGTGGTCACGCCGGTGGGGCAGGCGCCGGTGTGGCAATGCTGGGCCTGGATGCAGCCCAGCGCAAACATGAAGCCGCGTGCGGCATTGCACCAGTCCGCACCCAGGGCCAGGGCGCGCGCGACATCGAAGGCACTCGTCACCTTGCCGGCACAGCCGATGCGGATGCGGCTGCGCAGGTTCAACCCGACCAGCGTGTTGTGCACCAGCAGCAGGCCTTCTTGCAGCGGCGCGCCGACATGGTCGGTGAACTCCAGCGGTGCCGCACCGGTGCCGCCTTCACCGCCATCGACCACGATGAAGTCGGGCGTGATGCCGGTCTCTAACATGGCCTTGCACAGGGCAAACCACTCCCACGGGTGGCCGATGCACAGTTTGAAGCCCACCGGTTTGCCCCGCGACAAATCGCGCAGCCGGGCAATGAAGTGCATCATCTCCAGCGGCGTGTTGAAGGCGCTGTGGCGCGCCGGGCTGATGCAGTCCACCCCCACCGGCACACCGCGTGCACTGGCGATCTCAATCGTTACCTTGGGGCCCGGCAGCACGCCGCCGTGGCCGGGCTTGGCGCCCTGGCTGAGCTTGAGCTCGATCATCTTCACCTGCGGCTCGTTGGCCGCGGCGGCAAAACGCTCGGCGTTGAAGCTGCCGTCGTCGTTGCGGCAGCCGAAGTAGCCCGAGCCGATCTCCCAGATCAGGTCGCCGCCGTTCTTGCGGTGGTGCGCCGATATCGAGCCCTCGCCGGTGTCGTGGGCGAAGCCGCCCTTCTTCGCGCCGGCATTCAGCGCCATGATGGCGTTGGCGCTGAGTGCGCCGAAACTCATCGCCGAGATGTTGAACACGCTGGCGTGGTAGGGCTGGGTGCACAGGCTGGCCTGCGGCGATTGCAGCGCCACCTCGTCGGGCGTGCCGCCGATCCAGACCCGGAAATCGTGCGACGCGAGTCGGCTGGGCAGCATCGAATGGTTCATCCACTCGTATCCTTCGGCATGCACATCGAGCTGGGTGCCGAACGGCCGCTTGTCGGAGTCGCCCTTGGCGCGCTGGTAGACCAACGAGCGCTGCGAGCGCGAGAACGGTGTGGCTTCGTTGTCGCTTTCCAGAAAATACTGCCGGATCTCCGGCCGGATGTATTCGAGCATGAAGCGCAGGTGCCCGATCACCGGGTAGTTGCGCAGGATGGAGCGTCTGGACTGCACCAGGTCGTGGATACCCACGCCCACCAGCCCGAGCAGCACCCAGGCCACGACGCCACCCTGGCCGGAGGTCACGGACATGACCACGGCCACGGCCAGACCCAGCACACACAGGCCGAATACGGTGTAGCGGATCGGGTACCACTGGTTCAGGAAATGGAACATGCGGGTTGTCTCGGTTGTGTTGTTGGACTTGTCGTTGACAGGGCGGGGCGACGCTCAGTGCCGCGTGGCCAGGTATTTGCGCAGGCTGGCCGCGGCCTTGCCACGCACCTGCTTGCGCAGCCAGGGCGACCAGCCCAGCAACAGGCCCGGTGGTCCCAGGGCCTGGCGCGACCAGCGCCAGAAGTCGAAACTGTCGTGGTGCTGCACGATCTTCCCGTGCGCATCGAAGCGGACCCGGGTGTCGATCCGGTTCTGCACCATCCGGCCGGTGGT
>JANMYI010000458.1:0-4770 GCA_031381955.1 Burkholderiales bacterium | reverse complement strand
CTACCAGCAGATCAAGGCGCTGCTGACGGCGCAGCTGAAGGCCGGCGCCTGGAAGCCGGGCGAGGCCATTCCCAGCGAGATCGAACTGGCCGCGCGTTTCCAGGTGAGCCAGGGCACGGTGCGCAAGGCGGTGGACGAGTTGGCGACTGAAAACCTGCTGGTGCGCCGCCAGGGCAAGGGCACCTTCGTGGCCACGCATGCCGAGGAGCGCACGCAATACCGCTTCTTGCGCCTGATGCCCGACGCTGGCGAGCGTGTGGGCATGCAGCGGCGCATGCTCGAATGCCGGCGCCAGCGTGCAAGCGCCGAGGTGGCGCGCGTGCTCGGCCTGGCCTCGGGCGACACCGCGGTGCAGGTGCGCCGCCTGCTCTTGCTGCACGAGCAACCCGTGGTGCTGGACGACATCTGGCTTTCGGGCGCCTTGTTCAAAGGCCTGAGCGCTGAGCGCCTGGCCAACTATCGCGGGCCCATGTACGGCCTGTTCGTAGCCGAGTTCGGCGTGCGCATGATCCGCGCCGAAGAAAAGATTCGCGCCGTGGCTGCTGGCGCGGCCGAGGCTGAATTGCTGGGCGTGGCCGCGGGCTCGCCCCTGCTGCTGGTGGAGCGGGTGTCGTACACCTACCACGACCAGCCCGTGGAGCTGCGCCGCGGCCTGTACAACACGGCGGAACACTACTACCGCAATGAATTGCAGTAGTGGTTTCTTGCGGCGCCGCTGCCACGCCGGGCGGCCCGGGCAAGTTTCGAGCAAGCCTGCTGCATTGCAATAAACTCATCCGGTTTGCCGCCTGTCCAGCAGCGCGGCCGAGCCGTAGAAAAAGTTGCACACAAGGACAACCCAGATGGCAAGCACGCGCAAGGACGGGCCGGCGAGTCGCCCCGTGTACCGCAACATCCACGTCAGCCAGCTCGCCGGCTACCGGCTGCCGGTCGCGGGCGTGGTATCGATCCTGCACCGTGTCAGCGGCGCGCTGATGTTCCTGCTGCTGCCGTTCGTGATCTGGCTGTTCGACGTGAGCGTCACGTCCGAGATCAGCTACGAGCAGTTCAGCGCCGTGTTTCGCAGCGGCGCCATCGGGCTGCCGGGCTGGTGCATCAAGCTGGTGGCGCTGGCCCTCATCTGGGCCTACTTGCTGCATTTCATTGCCGGCGTGCGCCACGTGTGGATGGACATGACGCACAGCGTGAGCATGGCGCAGGGGCGTTCGTCGGCGCTGGTCGCCCTGGTGTTGAGCAGCGTGCTCACCCTGGCGCTGGCCGCGCGCTTGTTCGGCCTGTACTGACGCATCAAGCCTGGAGTTAGAAGACATGAACGTCAACTACGGCAGCAAACGCATCGTCGTCGGTGCGCACTATGGCCTGCGCGACTGGCTCAGCCAGCGCGTCACCGCGGTGCTCATGGCCCTGTTCACCGTGGCACTGCTGGTGCAACTGCTGTGGCCGGGCCAGGCACTGGGCTACGAGAAATGGGCCGGCATCTTCGCCGCGCAGTGGATGAAGGTGCTCGCGTTCTGTGTGATCGTGGCCATGGCCATCCATGTATGGGTCGGCATGCGCGACATCTGGATGGATTACATCAAACCCGTGGGCGTGCGGCTGTTGCTGCAAGTGTTCACGCTGGTGTGGCTGGTCGGCTGCGCCGGCTGGGCGGTTCAAGTTCTGTGGAGACTTTGAAGATGGCACCCGTTTCGCAACGCAAGTTCGACGTGGTCATCGTCGGCGCCGGCGGCTCGGGCATGCGTGCCTCGCTGCAACTGGCGCGCGCCGGCCTGAACGTGGCCGTGCTGAGCAAGGTCTTTCCCACGCGTTCGCACACCGTGGCGGCGCAAGGTGGCATCGGCGCCAGCCTGGGCAACATGAGCGAAGACAACTGGCACTACCACTTCTACGACACCGTGAAGGGCAGCGACTGGCTGGGCGACCAAGACGCCATCGAATTCATGTGCCGCGAAGCGCCCAAGGTGGTCTACGAACTCGAGCATTTGGGCATGCCGTTCGACCGCAACCCTGACGGCACGATCTACCAGCGCCCCTTCGGTGGTCACACCGTCAACTACGGTGAAAAGCCGGTGCAGCGCGCCTGCGCCGCGGCCGACCGCACCGGCCACGCCATGCAGCACACGCTGTACCAGCAGAACGTGAAGGCGCGCACCCAGTTCTTCGTGGAGTGGATGGCGCTCGACCTGATTCGCAATGCGCAGGGCGATGTGCTGGGTGTCACGGCGTTAGAGATGGAAACCGGCGAAGTCCACATCCTGCAAGGCCGCGCCACCTTGTTTGCCACCGGCGGGGCCGGGCGCATCTTTGCGGCCAGCACCAATGCCTTCATCAACACGGGCGACGGTCTGGGCATTGCGGCGCGCGCCGGCATTCCGCTGGAAGACATGGAGTTCTGGCAATTCCACCCCACCGGCGTGCACAACGCCGGGGTGTTGCTCACCGAAGGCTGCCGCGGCGAAGGCGCCATTCTGCGCAACGTGAACGGCGAACGTTTCATGGAACGTTATGCGCCCACCCTGAAAGACCTGGCACCGCGCGATTTTGTTTCGCGCTGCATGGATCAAGAGATCAAGGAAGGCCGCGGCTGCGGGCCGAACAAAGATTACATCCAGCTCGACCTGACGCACCTGGGCGCCGACACCATCATGAAGCGCCTGCCCAGCGTGTTCGAGATCGGCCACAACTTTGCCAATGTCGATATCACCAAGGAAACCATTCCCGTGGTGCCGACCATTCACTATCAAATGGGCGGCATCCCCACCAACATCCACGGCCAGGTGGTGGTGCCCAGTGGCGGCAACCCGAACAGCGTGGTCAACGGCATGTACGCCGTGGGCGAATGCTCTTGCGTGAGCGTGCATGGCGCCAACCGCCTGGGCACGAATTCGCTGCTTGACTTGCTGGTGTTCGGCAAGGCGGCGGGCGATCACATTGTCGCGGCCCTGAAGGGTGAACCGGCCGCCCAGCAAGCCATGCCGGCCGATGCGGCGGGCGCTTCACTGGCGCGCATCGCCAAGCTCGACGCCAGCACAGAAGGCGAATACGCCCAGGTGGTGGCCGACGATTTGCGCGCCGTGATGCAGCAGCATGCCGGCGTGTTCCGCACGCAAGCGTCGATGGACGAAGGCGTGGCCAAGGTGGCGGCGCTGCGCCAGCGCGTGGCGGGCATCACCTTGAAAGACAAGAGCAAGATCTTCAACACCGCGCGCATCGAGGCGCTGGAGGTCGACAACCTGATCGAATGCGCTCAGGCCACCATGGTCTCGGCGGCAGCGCGCCAGGAATGCCGCGGCGCGCACACGGTGAGTGACCATGAACGTCCGGCTGACGACCCGCAGTACCCGCTGGGCCGCAACGATGCGCAGTGGATGAAGCACACGCTGTGGTACGCCCAGGGAAACCGGCTCGACTACAAGCCGGTGCAACTCAAGCCGCTCACTGTTGACAGCGTGCCGCCCAAGGTGCGCACCTTCTAACGTCTCGAACAGCAGGACAAAGATGACCACACGGACGTTCCAGATCTACCGCTACGACCCCGACGCCAATGCCAAGCCCTACATGCAGACCCTGCAGGTGAAGCTGGATGGCTCCGAACGCATGCTGCTCGATGCGCTGATGAAGCTCAAGGAACTCGACCCGTCGTTGAGCTTTCGCCGTTCCTGCCGCGAAGGCGTGTGCGGGTCGGATGCGATGAACATCAACGGCAAGAACGGCCTGGCTTGCCTGACCAACCTGCGCAGCCTGCCCGCCACCGTGGTGCTGCGCCCGTTGCCCGGGCTGCCCGTGATCCGCGACCTGATCGTCGACATGACGCAGTTCTTCACCCAGTACAACTCGATCAAGCCGTACTTGATGAACGACAGCGTGCCGCCTGAAAAGGAACGCTTGCAGTCGCCCGAAGAGCGCGACGAGCTGAATGGCCTGTACGAATGCATCCTGTGCGCGAGCTGCTCCACCGCTTGCCCGAGCTTCTGGTGGAACCCCGATAAATTCGTCGGCCCGGCCGGCTTGCTGCAGGCCTACCGCTTCATCGCCGACAGCCGCGACGAGGGCACCGCCGAGCGGCTCGACAACCTGGAAGACCCGTATCGCCTGTTCCGCTGCCACACCATCATGAACTGTGTGGATGTTTGCCCCAAAGGCCTGAACCCGACGCGCGCCATTGGCAAAATCAAAGAGTTGATGGTGCGGCGCGCGGTGTAGCGCAGTGGCGTTGAACCAGAAGTTAACTTGAAGTAAGCACCATGGCCGAATTGCTGGACGAGCGCTCCCTGTCCAAGCTGAAATGGCGCTGCCGGCGCGGCCTGCTGGAAAACGACCTGTTTATCGAACGCTTTTTCAAACACCACGAAGCCACGCTCACCGTACAACAGGCCGGCGGGCTGACTGCCTTGATGGACTTGGCCGACAACGATTTGCTAGACCTGTTTTTGCGCCGCACCGAACCCGGCCCCGAGTTGGCCGGCAGCGCTGCGGCGCAGGTGTTGGCCCTGCTGCGCCAGCCCCAAACGAACCCACTGCCCCGAGGAACAACGCCATGATGACCCCCTCAGACACCAAAGCCACGCTGTCGTTTTCAGATGGCAGCCCGAGCATGGAGTTGCCCGTCTACAAGGGCAGCGTCGGCCCGGATGTGATCGACATCCGCAAGCTCTACGCCCAGACCGGCAAGTTCACCTACGACCCGGGCTTCCTCAGCACCGCGGCCTGCCAGTCGGCCATCACCTACATCGACGGCGACAAGGGCGAGTTGCTCTACCGCGGCTACCC
>JANMYI010000388.1:0-1685 GCA_031381955.1 Burkholderiales bacterium | reverse complement strand
CTTGGGCGCCACCATCCAGACATCCAGGTCGGCGCGTGGCGTCACGAGGCCGTAGTGCACGTTGAAGCCATGCGCGAACACCAGCGCCGCACCGGACTTGATGTTGGGCGCGATGTCGTTGGTGTACACGGTGCCGATCTGTTCATCGGGCAACAGCATCATCACCACGTCGGCTTGCTTGACCGCCTCAGCCACCTCGGCCACCTTGATGCCGGCCTTTTCGACCTTGGCCCACGAGGCACCGCTGCGGCGCAGGCCCACGGTGACCTTGACGCCGCTTTCGCTCAGATTCTGCGCATGCGCATGGCCCTGCGAGCCATAGCCGATGATGGTGACGTTCTTGCCTTTGATCAGGCTCAGGTCGGCGTCCTTGTCGTAGTAGACCTTCATGATGTGTTCCAGTGTGTGTGAGGGTGCAGGGTGAGGTGTTCGCGTGAGCCCGGCGGGCTACACGCGCAGGATGCGCTCGCCGCGGCCGATGCCGCTGCTGCCGGTGCGAACGGTTTCGAGGATGGCGGTGCGCTCGATGGCGAGCAAGAAAGCGTCGAGCTTGGCGGCATCTCCGGTGAGTTCGAGCGTGTAGCTCTTTTCAGTGACGTCGATGATGCGGCCGCGGAAGATGTCGGCCATGCGCTTCATCTCTTCGCGCTCCTTGCCCACCGCACGCACCTTGATGAGCATGAGCTCGCGCGCGCTGAAGCTGCCTTCGGTCAGGTCGACCACCTTCACCACTTCGATCAAGCGATTCAGGTGTTTGGTAATCTGCTCGATGACTTCATCGGAACCCGAGGTGACGATGGTCATGCGCGACAACGACGCGTCTTCGGTGGGTGCGACGGTCAGGCTTTCGATGTTGTAGCCACGCGCCGAGAACAGGCCGACCACGCGCGAGAGTGCACCGGGCTCGTTTTCGAGCAGCACGGCAATGATGTGTTTCATGTTTCAGCTTCCACGTACCGGGCACCGGGCGGCTTGTGACCACGCGGCGCTTAGGCACGACGATGTTTGTTTGAAGCAGCGCACCCGGGCTGGGCGCGCCACCTGAGGCGAAGGCGTTACAGGTCTTCCGAGCCGAGCAGCATTTCGGTGATGCCCTTGCCCGCTTGAACCATCGGCCAGACGTTTTCCGTCGGGTCGGTTCGGATGTCCAGGAACACCGTGCGGTTCGTCAGCTTCATGGCCTCGCGCAACGCACCTTCCACGTCGGAAGGCTTGTCAACCAGCAGGCCGACGTGGCCATAGGCCTCGGCCAGCTTGACGAAGTCAGGCAGCGCGTCCATGTAGCTGTGCGAATAGCGGCCGCCGTAGTCGATCTGCTGCCACTGCCGCACCATGCCCAGGTAGCGGTTGTTGAGCGAGACGATCTTCACCGGCGTTTTGTATTGCAGGCAAGTCGACAGCTCTTGAATGCACATCTGGATCGAGCCTTCGCCAGTGATGCAAAACACATCTGATTCCGGCTTGGCCAGCTTGATGCCCATGGCGTAAGGCAGACCCACGCCCATGGTGCCCAGGCCGCCGGAATTGATCCAGCGCCGTGGCTCTTCGAAGCCGTAGTACTGCGCTGCCCACATCTGGTGCTGGCCGACATCCGAAGTGATGTAGGCATCAGCCCCGCGCGTCATGTTCCACAAGGTCTCCACCACCATTTGCGGCTTGATCACATCTTTGCTCACGCGATCAAA
>JANMYI010000366.1:0-13139 GCA_031381955.1 Burkholderiales bacterium | reverse complement strand
CGCGTTTTGCCGCACCCGGTGGGGCCCTTGAGCATCACCGCCAGGCCACGGTCGTGGCATTGCTGAAAGATCGCGATTTCTTCGCCGGCCGGCAGGTAGTACGGCTCGCGCTCCGGTGGCACCCAGTCGGTCACGCCGGTGTGGACGTCACGACAGAGGCCAAGCCCGGCCGCAGCGCCGGCTTCTGCCCATCGTCGACCTCGAAACGAGGCGCATGGCGGACGAAGTCGTAGATGAACAGGCCCACGCCGATGGCGAAGATCGACCCGGTGACCACCAACATCACGAAGTGCACCTGGATCTTCAATTGCGCGTCCAGGTAGCCCATGCCGAGGATGCGCTCCAGGTAGACCTGCGCAATGCCGGCGGTGGCAAACGACAGCGTCATGCCGAACATGCCGCCGATCTGCAACCAGAACGCCCAGTAGCCCAGGCTCGTGCCCTGCTCGGAACGCCCCGGCGTCATGGCCGGCAGCGCGAAGCTGATCATGGCCAGCGTGATCATGGCGTAGGCGCCGTAGAACGCGGCGTGGCCGTGCATCGCGGTGATCAAGGTGCCGTGGGTCCACTTGTTCACGTCGGGGAAGGTGTGCGCCAGCCCGAGCAGCCCGGCGCCGAACAAGGTGAACACGGCGCTGCCGAGCGTCCAGTGCAGCGCCAACGTGTTGGGGTGCGACAGGCCCGAGCGGCGCATGGCCGAATAGGCGTAGATGGCCATGCCCACCAGCGCCAGCGGCTCCAGCGCGCTGAACACGCCGCCGATGGGCAGCCAGTTCGCCGGCACGCCAACCCAGTAGTAGTGGTGCGCCGTGCCCAGGATGCCGGCAATGAAGACCAGGCCGACGATGACGTAGAGCCACTTCTCCATCACCTCGCGGTCGGCGCCGGAAAGGCGGATCAACAGGTACGCCAGGAAGCCGCCCTGTATCATTTCCCACACGCCTTCGACCCAAAGGTGGATCGTCCACCAGCGGTAGAAGATGGCCACCGTGTAGTTCTCGTGTTCCAGCAAGGCCGGCAGGTACAGCAGCGCGGCCAGGCCCAGGCCAAGCACCAGCACGCCTTCGGTGGTGGTGAAGCGCTTGGACTGCCAGATCGTCATGCCGATGTTGTAGAGGAACAGCAGCATGCAGATCACGATGACGATCTTGTGCGGCAGCGGTTGCTCCAGCAGCTTGTTGCCGGTGCCATAACGGAACAGGTAACCGACCACGGCGGTGACGCCCATCAACGTCCACAGCACGAGCTGCACATAGGCCAGCTTGACGCTGTACAGCTCGCTGCGCGATTCGTCGGGCACCAGCCAGTAGGTGGCGCCCATGAAGCCGGTGAGCACCCACACGATCAGCAAATTGGTGTGGATGACCTTGGTGACGTCGAACGGCAAGATGTACAGCAGCGGGTCCGGGCCGAGGTACTTGGCCGCGCTGAGCAGGCCGAACACCAGTTGCAGGCCGAAAAGCACCATGGCCACGGCGAAGTACCAGTAAGCGACCGATTGAGACCTGTAGCGCATGACGTGTTCCTTCAATCGGACGGCGGCTTGTTGGGCCCTGGCAAGCGGCTACGTGTGAGCTACTTGAAGCTCGCCAGGTAGGCCGCCAGGTGGCCGATCTGCGCGGCGCTGAGGTCTTTGCCGTAGGTGTCGGGCATGAACGACACGCCATTGCCCGAATACATGGCCCCGGCCACCAGGTGCGCGCTGGGCTGGGCGATGGACTCGCGCAAGTAGGCGTCAACATCCTTGGCCTGGCCCTTGTAGGCCGCGCCGTCGAGCACTTGCCGCGCCCGCGTGGCCACCCCGGCGAGCGACGGGCCCGCCAGGTTCACGCCGGGCAGCAGCGCGTGGCAGGCGCCGCACGCCGGCGTGGCGCTCTTGAAGACAGTCGCGCCCAGGGCCACGGGGTCCTTGTCGGCCGCCGCTGCTGCCGCGCCAGGGGGCGCCGCCGACTGCACCACGGCGGCCGCTTGGCCGGCCGGCAACAAGCCCGTGCTGGCGATACCCGCGCCGGTGACCAGAATCGGCCGCGGCGGCCAGCCCTGGTTGTCGACCTTGCTCACCCAGTCGAGAAACGCCACCAGGTCGGCGATCTCAATGTCGCTCATGTTCTGCTTGGGCATCAACCGGCGGTGGCGTTGCTCGTCATAGAACTTCGACGGGTCTTTCAGGTAGGCCTGCAAGTAAGGCGCGCCGCGCAACTGCGCAATCTTGGTCAGGTCGGGCGCGTAGTAGGCGCCCTCGCCGAACAGCGTGTGGCAGTTGATGCAGTTGTTCTGGTGCCAAACGTCTTTGCCGTGGATCACGGCCGGTGTCAGGTTCTGCGCGTTCGTGAGCTTCGGAAACTGGCGGTGGCTGTCGATCGTCAACCCGATGAAGACCACGGTGGCCACCACCGTGGAGCCGATCGCGAACAGCCGTGCTTGCCGTTTGTTCATTCGCGTGGGCGCAGCGTCAAACGCTGATGCCGGTCCAGTAGGTGACGGCGATGGTGACGGCGTAGGCGATGCCGACAAACATCAGGCTGAGCACGACATGGCTGAAGATCTTGAAGCCTTTGTGCGCGGTCATCAGGCAACCTGCATGCTTCTCATTGCGCAGGGCGCCGCACCTGCCGGCGCCGGCGCCATGAGCCGGGCTGAATGGCACTTCATGGTCTGCCTTCGTTGTGCTGAGTTGTGTGCTGAGTTGTCCGCTGATGCCGCGCCCGCGGCGTGCCAGCCTGACCGCGCGCGAACCACCGGTTCGCCGTCGCGCTGTGCGTTCATGGCAGCTTTGACCATGGGCGAACGACAAGCGTGCTGATCGTCCGCCTCACGCAACCACAGCGTCTGTACGCCAGCGTACAAAGCCCAAGCTGGCCGCTTCACTGCGGCGGGTGCGCCTACCAGGGCAGCGAATAGGTCTTCACGTTGGTGAAGGCCTTGCAGCATTCCTGCACGCCTTCTTTCACGCCGGTGCCGGAATCCTTGATGCCGCCAAAGGGCGTGACTTCAAGCCGGTACCCAGGCACTTCCCAAACGTTAACCGAACCGACGTTCAGCTCGCGCACGAAGCGCATGATGTCGTCAAGCCGATTCGTGCACACGCCGGAGCTCAACCCGTAGGCGGTGGCGTTGACCTGTGCAATTGCATCGTCAACGTTCTTGAACGTGATGATGGGCGACACCGGGCCGAAGGTTTCCTGCTGCACCACTTCCATCTCGCCGCGCACGCGGTCAAGCAAGGTGGGCGAATACAGCGCCCCTGCGCGCACATTGCCGTGCAGCAGGCGTGCGCCTTGCGCCACGGCGTCATTCACGCGGCGCTCGAACAGCTTGGCCGCGCCCTCGTCGATCACCGTGCCCATGTCCACGTTCGGGTCCAGCGGGTCGCCGTAAGTCCACGCTTGCGTGCGGGCGAGCAAAGCATCGGTGAACTGCGCGGCAATGCGTTCGTGCACCAAGATGCGTTTCACGGCCGTGCAGCGCTGGCCCGAATTTTTGTACGACCCACCCGCGGCCAACTCGGCCGCTTTGGCCACATCAGCATCGTCCATCACCACCAATGGGTCGTTTCCGCCCAGCTCAAGCACCTGGCGCTTGTAGACCGCCTTGGCAGCGATGTATTTGCCCACCGCCACGCCGCCGGTGAAGGTGACGACGTCGACCAGCTCGTTGGTCAGCAGCTCATCGGCAATTTCACGCAGGTCGCCGGTGATCACGCTCAGCATCTCGGGCGGCAGGCCGGCTTCGTACAACACATCGGCCAGCGCGATGGCGGCCAGCGGCGTTCTTTCGGTCGGCTTGAGCACCATGCGGTTGTTGGTGGCGATCGAAGGTGCAACCTTGTGGATGACCTGGTTAAGCGGGTGGTTAAACGGCGTGATGGCCGCGATCACGCCCAGCATCGGCTCGCGCATCGTGTGCACGCGGCGCTGCTTGCCGTGGTGGGTGAGGTCACAGGAAAAACTCTGCCCGTCGTCCACCAGCGCCTGCTGGGCCGAGAACAGCAGCACGTCAGACGCGCGGCCCACTTCGTACAGCGTGTCTTTGATGCACAGGCCCGATTCGAGCGTGATCAGCCGCGCCATGGCCTCTTTGCGCGCGGCGATGATCTCGCCGGCTTTCATCAAAATCTTGTAGCGCTCATGGCGCGTGAGCTTGGGCTTGTACTGGTACGCGATGCGCAGGGCCCGGCGCACATCTTCGACGCTGGCCTTGGGCACCGTGGCCACCAGCTCACCGGTGTAGGGGTAGCGAACCTCGATCACACGCTCTGCGCTGCTGGCGTGAACTTTCTCGCCGCCAATGCGCATGGCTTCGCGCAGCGGTACATCAACAACAGAGGTGCGGGCGTTCATGGGGTGCTTTCTGCTGGTCAACGGCGTTGCAGGCATTCTGCCGCCCAATGTTCCAATGCGAGCCTTGCACGCAAACCCGTCTAACCCACAGAAAGCCGCCATGAGCACCTCGCTGTACGCCACTGCCATTCCGCTGTTCAAACAAATGCTGGGCGCCTTGAGCCAGGTGCTGAGCCTGGCCGGCGCGCATGCCGAAACAAGGAAGATCGATCCCAACGCCTTGCTGCAGGCGCGGCTCTTTCCGGACATGTTCAGCCTGCTGCGCCAGGTGCAGGTGGCGTGCGACTTTGCCAAGAGCGTGTCGGCCCGCCTGGCCGGGGTGGACGTGCCCAGCTTTGCCGACGACGAAACCAGCTTCGCTGAGCTGCAAGCGCGCATCACCAAGACGCTGGCCTTCATCGATGGCCTGACCCCCGCGCAATTCGAAGGCAGCGCCACGCGCGAAGTGGTGACGCAAGCCGGCACGCCGAAAGAAAAGCGCTTCACCGGCCAGGCCTATTTGCTGCACTACGGCCTGCCGCACTTCTTCTTTCACACCACCACCGCCTACGCCATCCTGCGCAGCAACGGTGTGGAGCTGAGCAAGAAAGACTTCATCGGCACGTATTGAACACGCCCCACCTCGCACTCCCAATGCAAAGCGCTGACTGATGGCCATCCAGTGGTTCCCCGGTCACATGCACGTGACCAAGAAGGCCTTGGTCAAGCGCCTGCCGGAGATCGACGTGGTGATCGAGCTGCTTGATGCGCGGCTGCCGGGTTCGAGCAGCAACCCCTTGCTGGCGCAGTTGACCGCCGGCAAGCCCACGCTGAAGGTGTTGAACAAGGCCGATCTGGCCGATGCCGACTGCACCGCGCTGTGGCTGGCGCACTTCCAGGCCCAGCCCGGCTGCCAGGCGCTGGCGCTGGACGCCACCGCGGCGGCGCCGGCACGCCAGTTGATCACGGCCTGCCGCGCGCTGGCGCCGCTGCGTGGCGGCATGGTCAAGCCGCTGCGGGCCTTGATCTGCGGCATTCCTAACGTTGGCAAATCAACTTTGATCAACACCCTGGGCGGCCAGCGCCTGGCCAAGACCGGCGATGAAGCCGGCATCACCAAGCTCGAACAGAAAATCGTGCTGGCCAGTGACTTCTATCTGTACGACACGCCCGGCATGCTGTGGCCGCGCATCGACGTGCTGCAAAGCGGCTACCACCTGGCGGCCAGCGGCGGCATCGGGCGCAACGCCTATGACGACGAAGACGTGGCCATGGCGCTGCTGGCCTGTGTACGCCGGCGTTATGCCCAGCGGCTTCAGGCGCGCTACCAGTTCAAGAACCTGGCGGCCATCAGCGATGAAGCGCTGCTGGCCGAAGTGGGCCGCCTGCGCGGCGGCCTGCTGGCCGGTGGCCAGGTGAACCTGCAAAAAGCGGCCGAGATCGTCATCAACGACTTTCGTACCGGCGCCTGGGGCCGCATCAGCCTGGAGACGCCGGAAGAATTTGCGCTGTGGCATGCCGCTGGCCTGGTGCTGGCGGCGCAACGCCCGGCCAGGAAGCCGGCGCGGGGCGCGCGCGGGGCGGCAACGCGCTCGCCGTGACCAGGCGCACAGCACCGGCACCTGGCCCTCACAACGTGCCGTTGATGGCGTAATCGAACAACTGGTAGCTCTTCAGCGGCTGGCTCGCCGCCTTGGCCTTGTAGGCATCGTTCAACGGCCGGTTCAGGATGAAGGGCACCTTGGCTTCGGCCGTGCCTCCGTGCGTGCGCAGGCGGTTGCCCTTCAGGCCGGTGAGGTCGTGGTTGGCCACAGACCCACCGATGCACACATCGTGCCGCGCCACCACCACCACATCGGCTTCACGGTCGGCCGGCAGCTCGAACAGGCGGCAGGCGGTGGCCTTGTCCAGCGCCAGCTCGATGCCGTCAAGGCCCACGATGTGTTGCATGATTTGGCGCGCGCTCACTTGCCCGCGCGACCAGACGCGCACAAACCCGCCCAGCGCACCGTGGTGCGCCACGAAGGCGTCGGTGATGGGGCAAATGACCGTGGTTTGGCCGGCGCCGAACTGCGCGTCGAGCATGTCTTGCAGCCAGATCACGTTGGGCGCGCCGGCGGCGTTGCTCTTGTCGCTCATGCCGTGGTCGGCGGTCAGGGCCAGGGTCACGTCGCAGGCCGCCAGGCGGGCAAACACATCGTCGAGCTTTTGATAGAAGCGCTGCGCATCGGCTTCTTCGGGCGCCCACTTGTGTTGCACCCAGTCGGTGAGCGACAGGTACAGCAAATCAGGCCGGCGTTGCTGCAACAGCTTCAGGCCGGCTTCCAGAGCAAACAGCGACAGCTCCATCGAGTACATGCCGGGCTGCGCCATGCCCACGAATTCGAGCACGTTGTCGATGCCGTTTTCGGCCACGGTGCAGCGTTCGGCGAATTCGGAAGAGAACGAGACATGGCCCTGACTCACATCCAGCCCCTTGGCGAGCTGCTTGCGCAGTTTGTCCTTGGCGGTGATCGACACCACCTTGGCGCCGGCCGCGGCGAAGCGGGCGATGATGGTGTCGCCGCGCAGCAGCTCCGGGCCGGTCATCACCACCGGCTGCCAGGTGGCGGTGTCGAGGTAATAGTTGCCCGAGATGCCGTGCCGCGCCGTGGGCGTGCCGGTGATCAAAGACATGTTGTTTGGGCAGGTGAACGACGGCATCGAGCCGTCGGCCACACCAGCAAAACCCTGGCTGATGAAGCGCGCAATGTTCGGTGTGCTGCCGTCGGCCAGGTACTGCTGCAAGTAGCGCGGGTCACCGCCGTCGATGCACACCGCCACCACGGGGCGCAAGGGCCAGCGGTAGTCAGTGCCGTTGACGTTCAGCGTGCGGGCGTTGTGCTGGGCGGCCATGGTGGGCAAACCTTTCGTTCGAGGGGTTTGGTGAATTGTGCGGCGCTGCGGCTGCGGCCACGGCGCCGGGCGGGCCGATTCTGTCAACAACCGGCCATCGGCCGGGCGCGCGCCGCTGGCTTTGCAACAGAAGGTGCGCAAGTGGGCACGGGCGGGTGCGGGTGAGCAACCGCCATCGCGGCCCGCTGCACGCTGGTGTTGGGCGCAGGCAGCGTGCGTCAGGGCCGAGAAATGCCCCTGCAAAGCGCATCAGCTTGTTACCCCGGGCGCGGTGCGTGGTGTGGACAATCCGGCGCAACCCAAGGAGCACCCCATGAAGACCGCACTCGTATGCCTGGCCGCCACCATGAGCCTGCTGGCCGCACCGGCTTTTGCGCAAACCAAGAAGAAGGCCGCGCCGCCAGCCAAGGCCGAAGCAGCGCCGCCGGCAGCCAGCCACGACCAACTGGCCGCGTTGAAGCTGGCCGACGTGGGTGACTACACCTGCGAGTTCAATGAAAAGATCAAGGTGCATGAGCACCCCAAGCACGCCGGCTATGTGGCCGTGGAACACCGCAGCAAGAGCTACCTGATGCGCCCGGTGCTGTCGCACACCGGCGCCATTCGCCTGGAAGACATGCGCGGGCAGATGCTGATGATCCAGATCGCCACCAAGTCGATGCTGATGGACGCCAAGATCGGCCAGCGCCTGGCCGACGGCTGCTTGCGCGCCGGCGACACTGACCGCGTGGTGCCGCCCAGCGAGAGCCTGGGCATCGAGCCGGCAAAGGCCGCGGCCAAGACGAGCTGAATCAAGCCGGCGGCGTGATGCTGCCGGCGTATTCGGCCAACTGCTCCAGGATCAGCCGGCCACGCTCATCAGCCAGCGGCTGCAACGCGCGCAATTGCTCGAAGAACTGCGCCAGCGTGGTGGCCCCGCCCGCACCATGGTGCAGCCGCGCCGCGCAGTGGGCCTGCCAGGCCCCGCGCTCCTCTTCGGTCAAGCTGGTGGCGTGGTTGCGCGCCCGGTAGCGAAACAGCAACTCGGCCAGCCGCTCGTCTTGAAACGCCGGCTGCCGCTGCGCCAGGGCATCAGGCGCCAGGCCGCGCAGGCGTTGCAGCGTGCGCCGGTCTTCATTGCCGATGAAGCCGCCGTACAGGTCTTCATCGACATCCACCTCGGCGCTGCGTTCGGGCCGCTCAAACACCTCCATCCACAGGCCGGCCAGCTTTGATGCGCCGCGCGCCGCCAGTTCGGCATGGCGCAGGCATTGTTCGACGTCGATGCCCCATTGCCCGGCCAGCGCCGGCGTCAGCGTCTTGAGCTGGCCCACGACGATGGGCGAGCGGTTCAGGTGAATGGTCTTGATCGGCAGCCGCGCCTGCCCTTCGGGCAGGTCGTCATTGCGCACGAACAGGCGTTCGCGCACCTGCTGCGCGTTCAAGTCGAACAGCGCCGCCGGGTCGGCCGACAGGTCCCACACGATGACTTCATTCTTATGCTGCGGGTGCGGCGCCAGCGGCCAGACAACGGCCGTGCAGCCGCGTTCGCTGGCATAGCGGCCCGAGATGTGGATGAAGGGCCGGCCCACGCCCATTTCATGCAGCACCGCCTCTTTGCGGCGCAGGCGCAGGCAGAACTCCCACAGCCGCGGCTGTTCGTGCTTGATGGCGCGGGCCAGGGCGATGGTGGCGCGCACATCAGACAAAGCGTCGTGCGCCGCTTCATGCACCAGGCCGTTGGCGGTGGTCAGGTCGGTCAATTTGAACGAGGCGCGGCCGTCTTCATGCGTGGGCCAGTTCAGGCCACCCGGGCGCAGCGCACGGGCGGCACGCACCACGTCGAGCAAGTCCCAACGGCCGCACTCGTTCTGCCATTCGCGCGCATAGGGGTCGATGAGGTTGCGCCAGAAGAGGAAGCGCGTCACTTCATCATCAAAGCGAATCGAGTTGTAGCCCACGCTCACCGTGCCCGGGCGCGCCAGCTCGGCTTCGATCCGCGCGGCAAACAACGTTTCACTTATGCCGCGTTCCAGGCAGGTCTGCGGCAGGATGCCGGTGAGCAAGCAGGCCTCGGGGTCGGGCAGCACATCGGCTGAAGGCTGGCAATACATCAACAGCGGGGCTTCGATTTCGTTCAAATCGGCATCGGTGCGAACGCCCGCGAATTGCGACGGCCGGTCGCGCCGGGGCACGCGGCCGAAGGTTTCGTAGTCGTGCCAGAAGAAGCTGAAATTGTTCATAGCCCCAACTGCCGCGCGGCCAGGT
Source organism: Burkholderiales bacterium (assembly GCA_031381955.1). GTDB lineage: Bacteria > Pseudomonadota > Gammaproteobacteria > Burkholderiales > Burkholderiaceae_C > Rubrivivax. The sequence goes on along the minus strand of JANMYI010000366.1, from coordinate 3,678 downwards.
CTTTCATGATCTCTTCAGAGCCGCCGCCAATCATCATGACCTTGGTTTCGCGGTACAACCGCTCGCTCTTGGTGCCGCGCATGAAGCCCATGCCGCCCAGTATTTGCACGGCCGAATCGGTGCACAGTTGCATCGCCCGTGTGGCCACCACCTTGGCCATACAGGTGCGCGCCACCAGCACGTCGGCGCGTTCGGTTTTGTGGTGCAGCCGCCAGGCCAGGTCATACACAAACGCGCGCGCCTGCTCCACCGCGGTGACCATGTCGACCAGCTTGTGGCGGATCACCTGGCGCTCGACCAGCGGCGCACCAAAGGTCTTGCGCTCGCGCGCCCAGGCCAGGGCTTCTTCGGTGCAGGCCTGCGCATACGAGTACGACAGCGCGGCCATCATCAGGCGCTCCTGGTTGAAATTGCGCATGATGGCCTTGAAGCCTTCGCCTTCAGCGCCGATCAAGTGCGCCACCGGCACGCGGCAGTTGTCGAAGCGCAGGTGCGCGGTGTCTGACGACCACCAGCCCATTTTGCTCAGCGCACTGCGGCTCAGGCCCGGTGTGTCGCCGTCCACCAGCAGCAGCGAAATGCCGCCGGCGCCACGGCTTTCAGGCGTGGTGCGCACGGCCACGGTGAGGTAATCAGCCCGCATGCCGCTGGAGATGAATGTTTTCTCACCGTTCAGCACGTAGTGGTCGCCCTCGCGCCGCGCCGCGGTGCGCAAGGCGGCCACGTCGGAGCCGCCGCCGGGCTCGGTGATGGCCAGGGCGGCGATCCTGTCGCCGGCCAGCACTGGCGGAATCACGCGCTGCTGCAACCACGCGCTGCCGGCATCGCGTATCGGCGGCAGCGCAATCTGGTGCGTGCCCAGGCCGGTTTGCACGCCGCCGCAACCGGGGCGAGCCAGTTCCTCGGCGCTGACCAGGCTGTAGAACACATCGCTGGGCGTGCCGCCCAGTTCTTCGGGGTAACCCATGCCGAGCAGGCCGATGGCGGCGGCCTTGTGGTACAGCTCGCGCGGGAAGCCACCGGCTTCGTCCCACTGGTTCACATGGGGCCCGATTTCGCGTTGCACAAAGGCCCGCAGCGTGCTGCGAAACGCCTCGTGTTCAGCGCTGAAAAGGTCATTGCGGGCGGTCAGGTCGAACATGGTGTGGGCGATGGGAGAATGCGCGCCCGCAGTGTGCCCCATGCGCCACGCGCCCCGACTCAAAGCCTCCGGAGAACTGTTCGATGACCCGCGTTTTCAATTTTTCAGCCGGCCCCGCCGCGCTGCCCGAACCCGTGCTGCGCAAAGCCGCCGAAGAAATGCTCGACTGGCATGGCAGCGGCATGAGCGTCATGGAGATGAGCCACCGCGGCAAGGAATTCATCGCCATCCACGCCGAGGCCGAAAGCCTGCTGCGCGAGTTGCTGGCGATTCCGGCCAACTACAAGGTGCTGTTCATGCAAGGCGGCGCGATCGGCGAAAACGCCATCGTGCCGATGAACCTGCTGGGCGCCAAGACCAGCATCGACTTCGTGCACACCGGGGAGTGGTCGAAAAAGACCATCAAGGAAGCGAAGAAGTACGCCAAGACGAACATCGTGGCCAGCAGCGAAGCCGACAGTTTTTGCAGCGTGCCCGCACGCGCTGACTGGAAGCTCGACCCGAACGCCGCCTACGTTCACATCTGCAGCAACGAAACCATCGGCGGCGTGGAATACCACTTCACGCCCGATGTGGGCAGCGTGCCGCTGGTGGCCGACATGTCGAGCAACATCTTGTCGCGGCCGGTGGATGTGGCGCGCTATGGGCTCATTTATGGTGGCGCACAAAAGAACATCGGCCCGGCCGGCCTGACCATCGTCATCGTGCGCAGCGATTTGCTCGGCCGCGCCATGCCGTTGTGCCCCTCGGCGTTCAACTACCAGGAGCAGGCCGAGGCTGATTCGATGCTCAACACGCCGCCCACTTATGCGATCTACATCGCCGGCCTGGTGTTCAACTGGATCAAGGCCCAGGGCGGCTTGGCGGCGATGGAAACGCATAACCGCGCCAAGGCCGCGTTGCTGTACGACTACCTCGACGCCAGCCGCTTCTTCAGCAACCCGGTGGCACGCGATGCGCGCTCGCTGATGAACGTGCCGTTCATGCTGAAGAACGACCAGCTCGACGGCGCATTCCTAAAGGGCGCCGAGGCGCGAGGCATGTTGCAGTTGAAGGGCCACCGCTCGGTGGGCGGCATGCGCGCGTCGATCTACAACGCCATGCCGGTGGCCGGCGTGCAGGCGCTGGTGGCCTACATGAAGGAATTCGAGGCCCAGCATGGCTGACCAGTTTTCGGTGCTGGTGCTGAACCAGATTTCCAAGCTCGGCCTGCAGCGCCTGCCGGCCGAGCAGTACCGCGTCAGCAAAGACTTGGCCGAGCCCGACGCCATCCTGGTGCGTTCGGCCGACATGCATGCCACACCGATTGCGGCGTCCGTCAAGGCCATTGGCCGCGCCGGCGCCGGCACCAACAACATCCCCGTGGCTGCCATGAGCGCACGCGGCGTGCCGGTGTTCAACGCCCCCGGCGCCAACGCCAACGCGGTGAAGGAACTGGTGCTGGCCGGCATGCTGATGGCCGCGCGCAACATCGGCCCGGCACTGCAATTCACCGCCGGCCTGAATGCCCATGCGGCCGATTTGGAGCACCAGGTTGAAGACGGCAAGAAGTCTTTCGCCGGCTTCGAGCTGGCCGGCAAGACGCTGGGCGTGATCGGCCTGGGCCGCATCGGCTGCCTGGTGGCCGATGCCGCCATCAAGCTGGGCATGAACGTGCTCGGCTTCGACCCCGAGATCACGGTCGACGCCGCGTGGAGCCTGCCCTCCACCGTGCGCAAGGCGGCCAGCGTGAACGAGCTGCTGCGCCAGGCCAACTTCATCAGCATTCACGTGCCGCTGGTGCCCGCGACCAAACACCTCATCAATGCGGACAACCTGGCCCTGGTGCAGCCGGGCACGGTGCTGTTGAATTTTTCGCGCGAAGGCATCGTTGACGATGCCGCGGTGCTGGGTGCGCTGCAAAGCAAGCATCTGGCCTGGCTGGTGAGCGACTTTCCGCATGCCGGCGTGCTGGGCCACCCGCGCGTGCTGACCCTGCCGCACCTGGGTGCGTCCACGCGCGAGGCCGAGGACAACTGCGCCGTGATGGTGGCCGACCAGTTGCGCGACTATCTGGAACACGGCAACGTGGTCAACGCGGTGAACTTCCCGGCCGTGAGCATGGCGCGCGAATCGAACTGGCGCGTGGCCATCGCCAACGCCAACGTGCCCAACATGCTGGGGCAGATTTCCACCGCCATGGCGCGGGCGCAGTTGAACATCCACAACATGGTGAACAAGTCGCGCGGCGAAATGGCCTACACCTTGGTCGATGTCGACAGCGCGGTCAGCGATGCGGTGCTGGCCGACATCGCCGCCATCGAAGGCGTGCTGTCGGCGCGGTATCTGCCGCAGGTCGCGGCCTAAGCCGCATCGACGCTGAAACTTCCCCGGCAAGCGCAGCGAGGCCCGTTCGGGAGACACCGCGTAACTGGCTCTGCCAGGCCGCTGGTGTCGCCCCATGGAGGGGGTATGCGGGCTACACGAAGTGAGCCCGAAACGGGGGTGGGCCATCAACTCACGATTCCCATGTGCCACGGGACAAATTCGTGATCGCC
>JANMYI010000526.1:0-12885 GCA_031381955.1 Burkholderiales bacterium | reverse complement strand
CCACTGCCGATGCCCGAATGCCCGCTGTGGAAGATGGCCGGCAGCTTGTACTCGGCGATCACCTCGTACAGCGGCCAGGCCATGCGGTCATAGGGCAGGAAGCCCTGCACGGTGGGGTGGAACTTGAACCCCTTGACGCCGTGTTCTTCGATCAGCCGGCGGGCTTCGCGTGCGCCCATCTTGCCCTTGTGCGGGTCGATGCTGGCAAAGGCGATCATCATGTCGCTGTTCTTTTGCGCGGCCTCGCAGATCTCTTCATTCGGTATGCGCCGCCGGCCCAGTTGGGCCTCGCTATCGACCGTAAACATCACCAGGCCTATTTTGCGTTCGCGGTAGTAGGCCACCGTTTCGTCGATGGTGGGCCGGCGGTCGGAGCCGAAGTATTTGTCGGCGGCGCGGTCGTACTCTTCACCGTAGCTGTCGAACGGAGTGCGGCACGACACCTCGGCATGGGTGTGGGTGTCGATGGCGATCAGGTCTTCGGTCTTCATCTTTGGCCTTCTTGATCAGCTCAAGGAAATGTGGCTTTGCCACTTTCCTTGATCCCCGCGGGGGCCGGACGACGTATTTCGTCGGCCTGGGGGCGCCATTAACGGCATTCAAAGCTGGCAGCGCTTTCAGCGTCGCCACCCTTGTACTGTGCCACCAACGGGTGGGGGCACAACGGCCGGCTGCGTGTGGCAGACCAGTTGGCAGGCAACTCAGTGTTCACGCCACCGACATTGCCCACGCCACGCGCCTGGGCCAGCACGCGATCGGGCGCGCGGCCGCGCTCCACCCAATCCACCAACGCGCTGAGCATGTCGAACTGGTCGGTGGCCGGGCCGCCGCGGCAATGGTTCATGCCGGGCACCAGGTACAGCCGTGCAAAGCCCGCCGCAGCGCCTTGGTGCGCGCCGTTGAGTTGCCTCCACCAGGCCACGGTGTCGTCGGGCGAGAACACGCCATCGCTCATGCCGTGGTAGACCATCATCTTGCCGCCGCGCTTTTTCAAGGCTGACAAGTCTGAAGCCGGCGGCGTCATGAACGCCAGGGCCGATTCGTTGAACGGCGCTGCGGTGGCGTTGAGGTTGCGCACGCCGGCGGCCACGTCGTAGTTCATGGCCAGTGCGCGCGCATCGGCCGCCAGGGCCTTGGCTGCGGGCGGGGTCTGGAAGACATAAGCCACCGCCACCGGGTCGCGGTTGGTGATGGAGGAAACGAACTTCCAGCTCGCCCAGTCGGCGCCCACCAGGCCGGCATCGAACGGGAAGCTGGCGTGGAACTTTTCGCCCTCTGCGCGCGCGCCATTGAACACGCCACTCAGCGCGGCCTTTTGTTCGGCGCTCAGGCAGGTGCCGTCGCGCGCGGCCACGCAGGTGCGCACATCGCGCGCCAGGTCGAAGGCGTTCTGGCAGCGGCGCGTGTCTTGAATCAAGCCATCCGCCAGGCCGTCGAGCGAATCGCAGCGGTCGAGCACCGCATCGGCCAACACCTTGCGTTCGGCCGGCGTGAGCGCGCTGGCCAGGTCGGCACTGGTGGCCAGTTTGTTGTACTGCTGCGCGCCCCACAACTGCGCCAGCGCCGAACGCGGCAGGTTGAAGCCGGGGTTGCCGGCGAGCACACCGTCGTACTGTTCGGCGTAGCGCGCCGCGGCCACCATGGCATGGCGCCCGCCGTTGGAGCAGCCACCGATGTAGCTGCGATCGGGCTCCTTGCCATAGGCCGCGCGAATGAGCGAGCGTGCCATGGGCGTGAGGCTGCCCACGGCCTGGTAACCATAGTCGGCACGGGCTTGCGGGTCCAGGCCGAAGAAGGGCAACTGCGTGCGGTTGTGGCCGGCGTCGGAACTGAGCACCGCAAAGCCTTGCTGCAGGGCGCTGGTCAACGGCCCACCGCCCGTGGCCGGGCCCAGCGCATCGGTCACGAAGCCATCGAGCCCGCCATTGCCCTGGTGGAAGAAACGGCCGTTCCAGGCTTGGGGCAGGCGCATCTGGAACCCGATGGCGTAGGTTTGGCCATCCACCGCACTGACGCGTTCGTTCATGCGGCCGTTGATCAGGCAATGTTCAGGCACTGGTGCGCCCGCCAGCATGAGCTTGCCGGCCGGCACGTTTTCAGCGGCGCTGAGCACGGTGCGCGGCCAATTGAAGCGCGCCGCCAATTCGGTGCAGGCTTGCAACGCCGCGCCCACGGCCGGGCCTGCCGGCGAGCGCGAGCCGAACTCGGCACAGGCGGCCAAAAGCAGCGCGACGCTGGCCAATGCGAGGTGCGCGGGACGGAAACTTCGGCTCATAGGGGCTCCCGAGGAAGGTTGATATTAAATTACCAATTTGAACTACTTAACCGTTGCTTGAAACGGCCAGAGTGGGAATTCTTCCATTACAACGGTCGATCAAGGTTCGGGTTTTTCCTAGGTTTTTAATTCATGCAATTAATTATCGTCACGCCGTTTCGTGCTTCCAGCTCACCATGACCTCTGCCTTCGTTCCTGCCTCCGGGTTGCTGGCCACCTTGCCCCTGCTACAGGTCAGCCAAGGCGGCGCGGTGCTGCACATACGCCTGAACCGGCCGGCCAAGCGCAACGCGCTGTCTGACCCGTTGATCCAGCAGCTGCACACCTGTTTCGTTAACTTGCCAGATGGCGTTTGCGCCGCGGTGTTGAGTGGCGAGGGCACGCACTTTTGCGCCGGGCTCGATTTGTCTGAACTGGTTGAGCGCGACATCGGCAGCGGCGTGCTGCATTCGCGCATGTGGCATGCGGCGTTCGATGCCATCCAGTTTGGCAAGGTGCCGGTGGTGGTGGCGCTGCACGGTGCGGTGGTGGGCGGTGGGCTCGAGCTGGCCTCGGCCTGCCACATCCGCGTGGCCGATGCCTCGGCGTATTACGCATTGCCCGAAGGCCAGCGCGGCATCTTCGTGGGCGGTGGTGGTTCGGCACGCATCCCGCGCTTGATGGGCGTGGCCCGCATGACCGACCTGATGATGACCGGCCGCGTGTATGACGCGCAAGAAGGCCTGGCCGTGGGCCTGAGCCAGTACCTGGTGCCTGAAGGCCAGGCGTTGCCGAAAGCGTTGGCCCTGGCCGAACGCATTGCCGGCAACGCGCCGATTTCCAACTTCGCCGTGATGCACGCCCTGCCGCGCATTGCTGATCAGTCGCAAAGCGAAGGCCTGTTCACCGAATCGTTGATGGCCGCGGTGGCTGAAAGCACGCCCGAGGCGCAGACCCGCCTGCGCGCGTTCCTGGAAGGGCGGGCGGGCAAGGTGGTCAAAGCACCATGACCAGCGCCTTTGCGCACATTCCGTATCGCGCTTGCAGCGTGGGCGGCTGCACCCAGGCCACGCTCACGCGCCGCGCCGACGGCTGCATCCTCATCAACGCCGTGGAGCCCCTGGCGGCTTACCCCGAACGTTTGACGGACAGGCTTGAACATTGGGCCGTCAAGACACCCGACCAAACTTTCGCCGCGCGCCGGCGCAATGGCGGCGAGTGGGATGCGATCAGCTTTGCGCAGATGCTGGCGCGTGCCCAGAGCATTGCCCAGGCGCTGGCCACGCGCGGCCTGAGCGCCGAGCGGCCGATCGCCATCCTGAGCGAAAACGACCTCGATCATCTGAGCCTGGCCTTCGGCGCCATGTGGGCCGGTGTGCCTTACGCGCCCGTTTCCACCGCGTATTCGCTCGTCAGCCAAGACTTCGGCAAGCTGCGTCACATCCTGGGCAAGCTCACGCCGGGCCTGGTGTTCGCCAGCAGCTCGGCTTACGCCAAAGCGGTTGCCGCCACCGTGGGGCCGGACGCAGAAGTGGTGCTGGCGCAAGGCGTGCTGGAAGGCCGCCGCACCACGCCGTTCAGCAAATTGCTGAACACGGCGCCTGGCGCGCAAGGCGCGGCCGCGCACGCCAAGGTGAACGGCGACACGATCGTCAAGTTCCTCTTCACCTCGGGCTCAACCAAGCTGCCCAAGGGCGTGATCAGCACTAACCGCATGTTGAGTGCGAACCTGCAGATGATTTGCCAGAGCAGCGTCTTCCTCACCGAAGCGCCGCCCGTGCTGGTCGATTGGCTGCCCTGGAATCACACCTTCGGCGGCAGCCACAACGTGGGCATTGCCCTGGCCACGGGCGGCACGCTGTACATCGACGACGGCAAGCCCACGCCCGCGGGCATCAAGGAAACGCTGCGCAACCTGCGTGAAGTGCCGAGCACGGTGCACTACAACGTGCCCAAGGGATTTGAAGAAATCGCCCTGGCAATGGACACCGACGAACAGTTACGTCAAACGTTTTTCAAGAACCTGAAAAGCATGTTCTTTGCCGGCGCCGGCCTGAGCCAGGCGGTGTGGAACCACCTCGATAAACACGCCGTGGCCACGCTGGGCCAGCGCGTGCGCATGATCACCGGCCTGGGCATGACCGAAACCTCGCCCACCTGCACCAACGCCCTGCATGACACGGTGGGCGCCGCGCACATCGGCCTGCCCAACCCCGGCTGCGAGGTGAAGTTGGTGCCCCTGGCCGGCAAGCTGGAGATTCGCTTTCGCGGGCCGCACGTCATGCCCGGCTACTGGCGCGAGCCTGAGCTGAGTGCCGAAGCCTTTGACGAAGAAGGCTTCTATTGCACGGGTGATGCCGCCAAGCTGGTGGATGAGAACGACCTGCACCAGGGCCTGTTGTTCGACGGCCGCATCGCCGAAGACTTCAAGCTTTCCAGCGGCACGTTTGTGAGCGTGGGCCCGCTGCGCGCCAAGGTCATCGCCGCCGGCGCGCCGTATGTGCAAGACGTGGTGGTCACCGGCATCGACCGTGGCGAGATCGGTCTGCTCATCTTTCCGCGGCTGGACACTTGTCGAACGTTAGCCGGTGTTGAGGCGCATGCCGGCCTGGCCGAGGTGCTGCACAGCGCGCCGGTGCGCGGCTTCTTCCAGCAACTGGCCACGCGGTTGTGGCAGGGTGGCACGGGCAGCGCCAACCGGCCGGCACGCCTGCATGTGCTGGTGGAGCCGCCGTCGATCGACAAAGGCGAGGTCACAGACAAGGGCTCGATCAACCAGCGCGCCGTGCTCACTGCGCGCGCTGGTTTGGTGGAAGCGCTTTACGCAGGCGGCGCTGCCGACCCATATCTCATCGTGCCGCAAGAAGCTTGAGTTGGCGATCCACCATGGCCAAGACCCACATCTTCCCCGTCACCATCGCCTTCGGCGATTGCGACCCCGCCGGCATCGTTTTCTACCCGAACTTCCAGCGCTGGATGGACACCTCTTCGCTGGCCTTCTTCATGGCCTGTGGCGTGCCGCCGTGGCGCGAACTGGTGAAAACGCGTGGCATCGTGGGCACGCCGCTGTTGGAGATCCACACCAAGTTCCTCAAGGCCGCCACCTACGGCGAGCAAATTGAAGTGCACACCAGCGTGGCCGAGTGGCGCGCCAAGGTGTTCATCCACCACCACCAGGTGCGCCGGGGTAGCGACGTGCTGTGCGAGGGCAGCGAAACGCGCGCCTTCGTGGTGCGCGACACCGCCAACCCCGACCGGCTGCGCGCCATTCCCATTCCCGAAGACATCAAGGCGCTGTGCGCCTGACTCTGTGCCTGATTCCATTCCTAACCATTGACCCGACTGGAGACCCAATGAAACTGACCCTCAAACTGATCGCCCTGGCCGCTGCTGCCGCGCTAAGCGCCGCGCCGGCATTGGCTGACGTGAGCATCGGCATCAGCCTGGCCCTCACCGGCCCCGGTTCGGGCCTGGGCATTCCGATGCAGAACTACTTCAAGCTGTTCCCGCAGACGATTGCCGGCGAGAAGATCAACCTCATCATCCTTGACGACGCCACCGACCCCGGCAAGGGCGTGAGCAATGCGCGCCGCTTCGTCACTGAAGACAAGGTCGACATGGTCATCGGCTCGTGCATCACCGCCACCGCCGCGGCCATGGCGCCGGTGCTGTTCGAGGCCAAGACGCTGCAACTTTCAGCCGCGCCGGTGGGCGTGCCGCCGGGGCAAGACGCCTGGATGTTCCGCCTGCCGCAGGGCTTTGGCGTGATGGCGCACCCGATCATCGAGCACATGAAAAAGTCGGGCGTGAAGAGCGTGGGCTTCCTGGGCTACACCGACGCTTATGGCGAGCTGTGGCTCAAAGAGATCACCGCGCAGGCCGAGAAGGCCGGCATCAAGGTGGTGGCCACCGAGCGCTTTGCGCGCACCGACACGAGCGTGACGCCGCAGGCGCTCAAGCTGGTGTCGGCCAACCCCGACGCCATGCTGGTGGTGGCCTCGGGCTCGGGCGCGGCGATGCCGCACAAGGGTTTGATCGAGCGCGGCTACAAGGGCAAGATCTACCAGACCCATGCCGCGGCCACGCCCGACCTGGTGCGCATTGGCGGCAAGGATGTCGATGGCTCGTACGTGGTCTCCGGGCCGGCCGTGATCGCCGAACAGTTGCCCGACAACCACCCCTCGAAGAAGGCCGCGGTCGACTTCGTTTCCAAGTACGAAAAGGCGATGGGCCCGAACACCCGCAACCAGTTCGCCGGCCATGCGTATGACGCGCAGATCGTGCTCGAAAAGGCCTTGCCGGTGGCGCTGAAGAAGGCCAAGCCGGGCACACCGGAATTCCGCGCTGCGCTGCGCGACGCCGTTGAAGGCATGGGCCGCACGGTGTTTTCGCACGGCGTGATGAACTGGACCAAGGATGACCATTGGGGCTACACGAATGAGACCGGGGTGCTGCTGAAGGTGGTGGATGGGAAGTTTGTGGTGGAGCATTGATTTCCCTTCTTTTGTCGCGTTCGAATTGATCGAATAAAAACCCACATGACGCCCTCGACGCGCCGAGGGCGTCGGGCGGCCGACTTCGCTCATGCCCGGGGCAGAGCCCCGGGCATGAGCGAAGCAGCGCGCCCCGCCGGCCTGATCCCGCCTCGATGCAGCCGCCTTGCCAGCGCTCGAGAACAACCATCCAGACCAGCCAACGCCATCCTCCCAACCGACACAGCAGGCACAGCAGGCACAGCAGGCACAAAGCTATCTCATGGATCTTTCCATCGCCAGCATCCTCGCGCTAGACGGCATCACCAACGGTGCCGTTTATGCGCTGCTCGCATTGGCCACGGTGTTGCTGTTCGCGGTGACCCGGGTGATCTTCATTCCCCAGGGCGAGTTCGTGGCCTTCGGCGCGCTCACCCTGGCCCTGCTGCAAACCGGCAAGGTGCCGGGCACGGTGTGGTTCTTGTTGATCCTGGCCGGCGTGGTTGCCGTCACCGATGTCTTCAACGGCCTGCGCCGCCAGCACACCGGCGCACGCATCGCCAAACAGGTGCTGCGCACCCTGGCCTACCCGGTGGCGATTTCTCTGCTGGCAATCTGGCTGGTGCCCAGGGGCCTGCCGCTGCTGGCCCAAGCCGCGCTCACGCTGGCGCTGGTCACGCCTTTTGGCAACCTCATCTACCGCATCGCCTACGAATCGTTGGCGGATGCCAGCGTGCTGGTGCTGCTCATCGTCTCGGTGGGCGTGCACTTTGCCCTCGTGGGCCTGGGGCTGTACTTCTTCGGCGCCGAAGGCTTTCGCAACCCGAGTTTCTGGGATGCGCGCTTCACCGCCGGGGCACTGTGCATCACCGGCCAGACGCTGATCATCTTTGCCGTCTCGGGCGCACTCATCGTCATGTTATGGCTGTTCTTCGAGCGCTCGCTGTACGGCAAGGCTTTGCGCGCCACGGCGGTGAACCGCCTGGGCGCGCGGCTGATGGGCATTTCAAGCACCAGTGCGGGCCGCTTGAGCTTCACCATGGCGGCGTTCATCGGCGCGCTGTCGGGCCTGCTCATCGGGCCCACCACCACGGTGTTCTACGACACCGGCTTTCTCATCGGGCTGAAGGGCTTCGTGGCGGCGGTGTTTGCCGGGCTGTCGAGCTACCCGCTGGCGCTGGTGGGCGCTTTAGGCGTTGGCCTGCTCGAAAGCTTCGGCTCGTTTTGGGCCAGCGCGTTCAAGGAAGTCATCGTCTTCAGCGCCATCTTGCCGGTGCTGCTGTGGCGCTCGTTCCGCGATCCGCATACCGAGGAACATTGATGTTGCGCCGTTGGGCCTTCCCCGCCTTCGCCGCGTTGATGCTGGCACTGCCGGCCTTGCCGGTGCCTGACTTCTGGATCACCCAGAGCAACTACATCGGCCTGTACTCCCTGGTCACGCTGGGCCTGGTGCTGCTCACCGGCGTGAGCGGCCTCACCTCGTTCGGCCAGGCCGCGTTCGTGGGCATCGGCGCCTACACCGCGGCCTTCCTGGCCACCAAGGTGGGCCTGTCGCCCTGGCTCACGCTGTTCGTGGGCGTGGCGCTGGCCGTGGCCACGGCGCTGCTGGTGGGCGCCATCACGCTGCGCATGTCGGGCCACTACCTGCCGCTGGCCACCATCGCCTGGGGCCTGGCGCTGAACTACACCATGGCCAACATGGAATGGCTGGGCAAGTACGACGGGCTGCTGGGCATTCCCTCACTCACGCTGTTTGGCGTTGACCTGGGCACCGGCCGCGGCCTGCATGATTTGATCTGGGCCATCGCCCTGCTGGCCGCATTGGCCATCACCCGCCTGCTCGATTCACGCCCGGGCCGCGCCATCCGGGCCTTGAAGAACGGCAGCACCATGGCCGAGGCGATGGGCATTTCAACCTTCCGCTACAAGCTCATCGCCTTTGTGCTGGCCGCCGTGCTGGCCGCCATTTCGGGCTGGTTGTTCGCGCACTTTCAGCGCACCGTCAACCCCACGCCGTTCTCCATTGCCAAGGGCATTGAATACCTGTTCATGGCCGTGCTCGGCGGCGTGGGCCATGTCTGGGGCGCGTTCCTGGGTGCCGGCGTGGTGCGCCTGGTTGACGATCAATTGCAGGTGCTGCTGCCCAAGCTCATCGGCACCAGCGGCAACTTCGAGACCATCGTCTTCGGCGTCGTGCTGGTGGTGGTGCTGAAGTACGCGCCCGATGGGCTGTGGACGTTCGTCGGCCGCTGGCTGCCCGCGCCGCAGCGCAGGCGCGACTGGGCCGGCGCCAAACCGCTGCCTGCACGCGACAAACCCGCACCCGGCGAACTGCTGCTCGACGTGGCCGCGGTGCGCAAGGAATTTGGCGGCCTGGTGGCGGTGAACGACGTGAGTTTTCAGGTGCACGGCGGCGAAATCGTGGGCCTGATCGGCCCCAACGGCGCGGGCAAGTCCACCACCTTCAACCTCATCACCGGCGTGCTCGGCCTCACGCGCGGCGCGGTGGCGTTTCGCGGCGCGCCGATTGCGGGCCTGCCCTCGCGCAGCATCGCCCGGCGCGGCATCTCGCGCACCTTCCAGCACGTGAAGATGATTCCCGAAATGACGGTGCTGGAAAACGTCGCCCTGGGCGGCTACCTGCGCAGCCGCTCGGGCACGCTGCGCGCCATGTTGCGCCTGGACCGCGATGAAGAACGCAGCCTGTTCGCCGAAGCCGAAAAGCAGCTCGCGCGCATCGGCATGGCCGCGCAGATGAACGAGCTGGCCGGCAACCTGGCGCTGGGCCCGCAGCGCCTGATGGAAATCGCCCGCGCCCTGTGCACCGACCCGGCGCTGCTGCTGCTTGACGAGCCCGCCGCCGGCCTGCGCCACCAAGAGAAGCAGGCCCTGGGCGCGGTGCTGCGCCAGCTCAAGCTTGAAGGCATGAGCCTGCTGCTGGTGGAACACGACATGGACTTCGTGATGGGCCTGACCGACCGCATCGTGGTCATGGAATTCGGCACCTTGCTGCTGGCCGGCACGCCGGCCGAAGTGCAGGCCAGCCCGGCGGTGCGCGCGGCGTACCTGGGCACCGAGCATTGATGGTGGACCCCCACGCTCACATTCGTTCGCTGCCCCCCGAGGGGGCTGGCCGGCCTGGGGGCGGCCCGGCGGCCGGCCGCGAGCCTAACGCCCTGCTGCAAGTGTCCGATCTACACGCCGGTTATGGCCGCGCCGAGGTGTTGACGGGCCTGAACTTCACGCTGCAAAAAGGCCAGGTGGTGACCATCATCGGCCCCAACGGCGCCGGCAAGAGCACCACATTGAATGCGCTGATGGGCGTGCTGCCGGCGCGCGGGCAAATCATCTTCGACGGCCAAGACCTGGCCAGCCTGACGCTCGAAGAACGGGTGATGTTCGGCCTGGCCCTGGTGCCTGAAAAACGCGAACTGTTCGGCACCATGAGCGTGCAAGACAACCTCACCCTGGGCGGCTACCGCGCCATGAAGCTGCGCGTGCCGCATTGGCAGCGCGAGATCGAGCGCGTGTTCGAACTCTTCCCGCGCTTGCAGGAACGCCGCGCGCAACTCGCCGGCACCCTTTCCGGCGGCGAGCGCCAAATGCTGGCGCTGGGCCGGGCGCTGATGTCGGCGCCCAAGCTGTTGATGCTCGATGAGCCCAGCCTGGGCCTGGCGCCGCTGGTGGTGCGCGAGATCTTCCGCACCATCCGCCGCCTGCGCGAGCAAGGCATCAGCATCTTGCTGATCGAACAGAACGCGCGCGCCGCGCTGGAAGTGGCCGACCAAGGCTACGTGCTCGAAACCGGCGCCTTCGCGCTGCAAGGGCCGGCCGAGCAACTGGCGGGCGATGCGCGGGTGATCGAAACCTACCTTGGTGCTGCCAGGAAGCCGCCGGTCTTGCCACCATGAACGCGCGAGCACCCTTGGCCCACCCTGGCGCGACCGCGGCCGCAGCCCTGGCGCCACGGCTGTCGTTCGGGCCGCTGCACGGCATCGTGGGGTTTCACATTGCACGTGCCGCCGTCACCACCTATGAGCTGTTTGAAAGCCACATCGGCAAGCCGCTGCAACTGCGCAAGGTGGAGTTCTCGCTGTTGATGCTGCTGCACGCCAACACCGCCCTGGCGCCCAAGCGCCTGGCCCGCGCCCTGGCAATGACCGCGCCCAACCTCACCCTGTTGCTCGACCGCATGCAAGCGCGCGGCCTGATCAAGCGCGAACGCAACCCCGCCGATGGCCGCTCGCAGCATGTGGGCCTCACAGACAAGGGCCGCAAACTGGCCCTCGATGCCGCCGCCGCGGCCGAACCGATGGAGCGCAAACTGCTCGGCCACCTCAGCCTCGCCGAGCACGCCATGCTGATCGAGCTGCTCGACAAACTCGCCAATGCCCCCCGCCCAGGAGAGCGCCCATGACCCGCGCCTACGGCCCCACGCTTGAGCTGCTGCAGCTGGTGCGCAGCCAACTGCCGCTGGACGACGGCGAAGACTTTGCCAATGCACAGCGCGGTTATATCGGCAGCATTGAGGAAGCTGAAATCATCCGCCCCGATGGCCATGTGGTGTGGAGCCAGCGCGCTTACCGCTTCCTCGATGAAGAAGAGCCGGCGCAAACCGTGCACCCCAGCCTGTGGCGGCAGGCGCGGCTGAACCGCCTGCACGGCCTGTTCCAGGTCACGCCGCGCATCTACCAGGTGCGCGGGCTGGACATCGCCAACATCACCTTCATCGAAGGCGACACGGGATTGATCGCGCTCGATGCACTGACCTGCCCGAACACCGCCGCCGCGGCGCTGGCGCTGTACCGCCGACACCGCGATCCGCAGGCCAAGCGGCGGCTGCACACCGTGATGTACAGCCACAGCCATGGCGACCATTTCGGCGGCGTGGCGGGGCTGGTGACGCAAGCGCAGGTTGACGCTGGCGAGGTGCAGATCATCGCCCCGGCCGGCTTCATGCAGCACGCCGTGGCCGAGAACGTGATTGCCGGCGTGGCCATGGCGCGGCGCGCGCAATTCCAGTTTGGCCACACCTTGCCCAAGGGGCCGGCGGGCCAGGTGGACGCCGGCCTGGGCAAGACCTTGCCGATCGGTGCGCCCAGCCTGATCGCGCCCACGCTGAGCATTGAGCGTGAGCACGAAGTGCACACCATCGACGGCATCGAAATTGAATTCCAGCTCACGCCCGAAACCGAAGCGCCGAGTGAGATGCATTTCTTCTTTCCTGGCGAACGCGCGCTCAACCTGGCCGAGAACGCCACCCACAACCTGCACAACCTGTGCCCCTTGCGTGGCGCGGCGGTGCGCGATGCGCTGGCCTGGAGCAAGTACCTGCACGTGGCGCTGCACCGCTACGGCCCGCGCAGCGACGTGGTGCTGGCCCAGCACCATTGGCCCACCTGGGGCAACGCCGCGGTGCGACGCTTCTTGAGTGAACAGCGCGACCTGTACCGCGTGCTGCACGACCAGACCGTGCGCCTGATGAGCCACGGCCTGAAGCCGGCGGAAATTGCCGAAGGGCTAACGTTACCGGTGAGCTTGCAACAGCGCTGGCATGCGCGCGGCTACTACGGCACGGTGTCGCACAACGTCAAGGCTGTCTACCAACGCTACTTGAGCTGGTACGACGCTCATCCGGCCAACCTGCATGCCCTGCCACCCGTGGCCGCGGCGCAAAAGTACGTGGCCTACATGGGCGGCATGGCACTGCTGCTTGAACGCGCGCAAGCCGACTTTGAGCGCGGCGAGTACCGCTGGGTGGCCGAAGTGATGAAGCACGCGGTGTACGCGCAACCCGACCATGCACCGGCGCGTGAACTGGCGGCGCGCGCGCTGGAACAAATGGGCTACCAGGCCGAGAGCGCCACCTGGCGCAACGCCTATTTGCTGGGCGCGCATGAATACCGCAACGGCCCGCCGCGCCTGCCCAAGGTGGCCGCCGGCATGGGCTTGATCTCAGCGTTGAGCAACAGCCTGTTGTTCGACGCGCTGGCCGTGCGCGTGAACGCGCCCAAGGCCGGCGCGCAGGCCTTCAGCATGGCCTGGCATTTCACCGACAGCGATGAACACTGGCTGCTTGAACTTTCCAATGGCGCACTGAGCAGCCTGCGCAGGGCCGAAGCGCCGCCCGCCGAGGTGACGCTGGCGCTCACCCGCCCC
>JANMYI010000335.1:0-1587 GCA_031381955.1 Burkholderiales bacterium | reverse complement strand
CCCGGGCTGCTGGCTCTGCGCTCCGAGCGTGAAGCTGTCTATGTTGCGGATGACCTCGGGGATGGGGATCGATCCGACCACGCCCAACGTCTTGGTCTTGGTCATGGCGCCGGCGATGATGCCGGCCATGTACGCGCCTTCATAGGTGCGGCTGTCGTAGGTGCGCAGGTTGTCAGCTTGCTTGTAGCCGGTGGCGTGCTCGAACTTCACGCCTTTGGCATCGGGCGCCACCTTGAGCATGGGTTCCATGTAGCCGAAGGTGGTGCCGAAGATCAGCATGTTGCCCTGGCCCACCATGTCGCGGAACACGCGCTCGGCGTCAGCCGCCTCGGGCACTTTCTCAACAAAGCTGGTGGCCACCTTGTCGCCGAATTCCTTTTCCACCGCCTTGCGCGCGTTGTCGTGGGCGAAGGTCCAGCCGCCATCGCCCACCGGGCCCACGTAGGCGAAGGCGATCTTCAACGGCTCGGCCTTGGGTGCTGCTACGGCGGCACTGGCCGGTGCCGCGGCCTTGGTCTCTTCCTTCTTGCCGCAGCCGGCGAGCAGGGCCAGCGAGGCAATGGCCGACCATGCGGCGGGATGCAGGAACATTCGCTTGAACATCATGAACGGACTCCTCGGTGTTTGTGAGCGCTGTGTGTGAGAGCAGTGTGTGCGCGCAGTGTGTGAGCGCTGTGCGGGCAGCGCAGATTATGGCCACCCTCAATCGTTCAACGCCGACAGGAACTGTTTCAGTTCGGGCGTTTGCGGGTTGGCGAAGAGTTCGGCCGGCGCGCCCATTTCGTGGATGCGGCCGGCGTGCATGAAGACCACGCGGTCGGCGACCTTGCGCGCAAAGTTCATCTCGTGCGTGACCATCAGCAGCGTCATGCCGTCTTCTGCCAACGACTCCACCACGCGCAAGACCTCGCCCACCAGCTCGGGGTCGAGCGCCGAGGTGATCTCGTCGCACAGCAGCACGGCCGGGTCCATGGCCAGCGCGCGGGCGATGGCCACGCGCTGCTGCTGCCCGCCCGAAAGCTGGTCGGGGAAGGCATCGAACTTCTCGCTCAAGCCCACGCGCTCAAGCAACTTGCGCGCATGTTGTTCAGCCGCCGCGCCATGGCGCCCCTTGACGAGCGACGGCGCCAGCATGATGTTGCGGCCCACGCTCAGGTGCGGGAACAGGTTGAAGCTCTGGAAGATCATGCCCACGCGCTGGCGCAACGCACGCATCGCCTTGGCGTCACCATGCTTCAGCGCCTGGGCATCCACGGTCAGGTGGGGGAACAGGTTGAAGTTCTGGAAGATCATGCCCACCCGCTGGCGCAGCGCGCGCATCGCGGTCGGATTGCCGTGCTCGAGCGCCTGCGAGTCCACCGTCAGGTGCCCCTGCTGGAACACTTCCAGGCCGTTGATGCAGCGAAGCAGCGTGCTCTTGCCCGAGCCGCTCTTGCCGATGATGGCGATCACCTCGCCGCGCTGCACCTGCATGTCGATGCCCTTGAGCACCTCATTCGAGCCGAAGCTCTTGCGCAGCGCGGCGATGTCGACGATGGGGGCACCGGCGGTGCCCGGGGCAGTGTCAGCGGCCATGCTTGAAGCTCC
>JANMYI010000257.1:0-3722 GCA_031381955.1 Burkholderiales bacterium | reverse complement strand
GGCAGCTCGCGCGTGGTGACGCTGCCGCCCGCCCCCGACCTGGCAGCCGCCTGGCAGGCCGGCCGCAGCCTGGCGCAAGGCGAGCGCATCACGCTGGCCTTGAGCGCCGCGCAAGCGCCGGCCGACGGGAGCAGCACCTTGCGGGTGGACATCACCTTGAGCGACCCCAGTGGTGCGCCGCTGCCCGGGCCGGTCAGGGTCTTGCTCGAAACTTCGCTCGGCACCTGGCAACTGAGCCCGGCCGCGCCCGCCGCGGCGCAGCAAGACGCGCTGGCCGGTGCCAGCAGCCTGGAAATCCTGGTGCAGCGGGGCCAGGCCAGCTTGCTGTTGCGCACGGCTAACGTAACAGGTCAGGCACTGCTGCGCGCCAGCAGCGGGCGCGTCAGCGTGCAAGGCGAGGTCTACTTCGCGCCCGACCTGCGGCCCCTGCTGGCCGTGGGCATTGTCGAAGGTGCGATCCAGCTTGGGCAAAAGCACCGCGCTGCCTTGGGCCCGGCGTTGGCCAACACCGGCTTCGAAGACAACCTGCGCCACTGGCAGGCCAGCAGCGCTGACGGCGAGCGCCAGTTCGCTGGGCGCGCGGCGTTCTACCTCAAGGGCGCGATCAAGGGCGACATCCTGCTCACCGCGGCCGCCGACAGCGACAAGCTGACGCGGCAAGAACTGTTCCGCGACATCGACCCGAACCAGTTCTACCCGGTCTATGGCGACGCCAGCACGCGCGAGTTCGACGCCCGCAGCGCGTCGCGCCTGTTCGTTCGCGTTGACAAGGACCGCAGCTATGCCTTGTATGGCGACATCCACACCGCCAGCGACAACCCGGCGCAGCGCTTGGCGGCTTATGCGCGCAGCCTCACCGGCGCGCGCGTGCACCATGAAGCCGGGCCGCTGCAGTTCAACGCCTTTGCCAGCCGCGACCGGCTGCGCCAATATGTTGACGAGCAGGCCGGCCGCGGCATCAGCGGGCCCTATGCCATCGGCCAACCCAACGCCCTGGCCAACAGCGAACGGGTGGAGATCTTGGTGCGGGACCGCGCCCAGCCGGCCCTGGTGCTGCGCCGCACGCTGCTGACCCGTTTCGTCGACTACGACTTCGAACCCTTCAGCGGCCGCGTGCTGTTCCGCCTGCCGGTGGCCAGCGTGGACGAGCGGCTCAACCCGGTGTCGATCCGCATCGCCTATGAGGTGGATGAAGGCGGCAGCCCGTTCTGGGTGGGCGGGGCCGATGCGCGCTGGCGCGTCAGCGACAGCCTGAGCCTGGGTGCGGCCCATGCCGAAGACCGCAATACTGCCGCACCGTACAAGCTGAGCGGCCTGAACGCGGCCTGGGCCGTGGCGGCGCAAACACGGGTTCAGGCCGAACTGGCCACCAGCCACGGCACGGCCCAGTACAACCAAACGTTAACATCGGCCGCGCCTGGGCTGGCGCTGGCGCCCAGCGGGCGCGCGGCGCGGGTCGAACTGCAACATCAATCTGAAGGCCTGCATCTGCGCGCGCAGGCAGCCCGTGCCGAGGCTGGTTTTCAAAACAGCCAGGCTGGCCTGAGCCCGGGGCGCCAGGAGTTGAGCCTGAACGCCGCGCACACGTTGACGCCCGAGTTCAAGCTCAACCTGGAGCTGCTGGGCAGCCAGGACCGCGGCGACACGCCCAGCCGCGGCGCGGCGCGGCGCAGCGCCACTGCCGGCGTTGAATGGAAGGCCACGCCCGCACTGCGCCTGGACCTGGCGGTTAACCAGGTGAACGAACGTCAGCTTGCCGGCAGCGGCGGCTTCTTGAGCGCGGTGGACGCGCAGGCCGCCAGCTCCAGCGTGCCGGGCTTGGGCACCGGCAACAACGCCAGCACCAACACGAGTTTTGGCTTCGCGGGCAGCGGCCTGCTGGCCAGCCCTGTGGCCTTGGCGCCGAGCAGCAACGCGGCCCCTGCGCTGGTCGACCACGCGTACACCAGCTTGCGCGCGCGGCTGAACTTCCAGGCCACGCCCGAGCTCGCCCTTTACGCCGAGGCCGAAGAGGCCGACCGCAACCGCCGCCGCCTGGCCACGGGCGGTGAATACCGGCTCGACGACAAATCGCGCCTGTATGCGCGCCATGAATTCGCCAACAGCCTGACCGGCTCCTACGGCTTGACCGCAGACGGCAGCCGCAGTCACAACACCGTGTTGGGCGTGGACAGCGCCTACATGCGCGACGGCCAAGTCTTCAGCGAGTTCCGCCTGGCCGGGGGCCAAAACGGCAGCGACGCCGCCGCCGCGATCGGCGTGCGCAACCTGTGGAAGCTGGGCGCGGGGTTGGCCGTGACCACCGCCCTGGAGCGCCAGGCCATCCACCGCGCCGACGGCAGCGTGGGCCAGGCGGGCGCCGTGGCACTGGGCGCCGAATACAACGCCGACCCGGCCTTGCGTGCCGGCGGCAAGCTCGAATGGCGCGAGAGCAGCAACCAGCACAGCCAATTGGCCAGCTTCGCGCTCGACCGCAAACTCGATAGTGACTGGACGGCGCTGTTGCGTGGGCTGGTGATGGACAACCAGGGCCGGAGCTTGAGCGCCGGCAACGATGACCAGCAGCAGCGTGTGCAGCTCGGCCTGGCCTATCGTGACACGCAAAGCAACCGCTGGCACGGGCTGGCCCGGCTGGAAGCCAGGTCGGATGAACATTGGCGTGCCGCTGCATCGACTGGCTATGCCGGTCATGACAGCCTGGCGTCCTGGGTGGCCAGCTTGCACGCCAACTATCGGGCCGACCCGGCGTGGACGCATTCGGCGCAAGTGGCCGTCAAGCGTGTCCATGAAACGCTCAGCGGCCCTGTACCCATCACGTCACGCTGGCAAGGCGGCCTGCTGGCCGGGCGCACGTTGTGGGACCTGAACGATCGCTGGGACCTGAGCGCCTACGGCTCGTGGCAGCAAGGCCAGGGCGCCCGGCTGCGCGGCGTGGGCGCCGAGCTGGGCTGGCGCGTGCAAGACAACCTGTGGCTCAGCGGCGGCTGGACCTGGGGCCGCTACAGCGACGCCGATCTGTTCAGCAGCAACACCAGTTGGAGCGGCCTGCACGTGCGGCTGCGCTTCAAGTTTGATGAGCACTTGTTCACGGCCTTGCGGCCGGGTGCGGCGGCGGCGGCGGTCGAATTGAAACCCTGAGTCAAGTCACCGGCGCGGGGTTGAACAACACCAGGGCGTTGTTCAGCTTCCAGTGCTCGGCCCAGGTCTTCTTGCGCCCACTGGCCACGTCGAGCATCAGCCGGAACAACTCCCAGCCAACGTCGTCGATGCTGGCCGTGCCGTCGGCAATCGTGCCGGCGTTCACGTCCATCAAATCATGCCAGCGGCGTGCCAGGTCAGTGCGCGTGGCCACCTTGATCACCGGCACCGCCGCCAGGCCGTAAGGCGTGCCGCGGCCGGTGGTGAACACATGCAGGTTCATGCCGGCGGCCACTTGCAGCGTGCCGCAGATGAAGTCACTGGCCGGCGTGGCGGCATAGGTCAGGCCTTTGGCCTTGAGCTTGTCGCCGGGGGCCAGCACGTTGCTGATGGCGCTGCTGCCTGATTTGACGATCGAACCCATCGCCTTTTCAACGATGTTCGACAGCCCGCCCGCCTTGTTGCCCGGCGTGGTGTTGGCGCTGCGATCGACCTGGCCGCGGCCGAGGTAGGCGTCGTACCAGGCCATCTCGCGAATCAGGGCCTGCGCCACCTCGGGCGTGGCCGCGCGCGCGGTGAGCTGC
>JANMYI010000239.1:0-1663 GCA_031381955.1 Burkholderiales bacterium | reverse complement strand
TCCATGTCGGCGCGCAGGCCGATGCGCCGGGTGGATGTGCCCGCGCGCAGTGTGCCCACCACGCCGGTCTTGCCCAAGCCGCGGTGCACCTCAAAACCCCAGCGTTTAAGGCGATCGGCTACCAGGTCGGCGGTGGCGTTTTCTTCGTAGGCCAGTTCGGGGTTGGCGTGAATCTGGCGGCGGATGGCCACCATCTCGTCTTCGTGCGCGCGGATGGCTTCCAGTGCGGGCAAGGGCAGCGGGGCATTCATGGTCGGGGCTCCATCAAGGGGTTGCACTCAGGTGAATACGGTGCGCGTCCCGATGCCGGCACCGGGCACGCACGGGCATTGGCGGCTTACTTCAACATGCCATCGAGCCCAACCTTGGCGACCACGCCGTCTTGCTCTGACGAGCCGCCCGAAACGCCAATGCCGCCGATGATCTTGCCGTCCACGGTGAGCGGAATGCCGCCTTCCACCGGGTTGGCGCCGCGCAGCCCCAGGATGCGCAGGCCCACGCCGCCGCCGGCCACCAGATCCTGGAACACCTTGGTCGGGCGGCGGAACATGGCGGCCGACTGCGCCTTGTCCTGCGCCACGTTCACGCTGCCGGTCTGGGTGTTGTCCATGCGCTCGAAGGCCACCAGCATGCCGGCGGTGTCGACCACCGCCACGGCCATGGGTATGCCCATCTTGCGCGCTTCGGCCAGCGCCGCGGCCACGGCCTTGCGAGCTTGCTCGTGGTTCACGTTGCCGCCGTACTGCGGCACCTGGGCCTGCGCCGCGCCAGCGGCCAGGCACAGGGCGGTGGCGGCGATGAAGTGGGTTACGGTCTTGCTGAACATGGGGCTCTCCTGGTTAACGTTTGAAATGCTGCAACGCGCAGCGGGAAACACTCAAATGCGCGGTGTAGGCCAGCGCGTGTCAATGCGCCGCGTAAACCGGCGCGGGCTGGGTGAAGTAGGCGTGAAGAATCTGGTACGCCATGAGGTAATTTTTCTGCTGGAAGCTGGCGTGCGAAATGCCGTTCATCACGCTGAATTGCTTGTCGGGGGAAGGCAGGCGCTTGAAGAAATCGATCAGATCGTCGAGCGCGGCAATGCCGTCGAACTGGCCGCGCATCACGAGTGTGGGCGCGCTGATCTTGGCCGGGTCCACCACCGGCAGTCGCGAGCACATGTCGATGTAGGTGCCGTTGGGCATGGAGTCATCGAGCGCCAAAATCGCGTCGGCAAAGGCTTCGATGGTGGCTTTGTCAGCGCAATCGGGGTGGTCGCGCTCGAAGATCGAATACACGAACTTGCGGTCGATCGGGCGGCGCTTGGCGGCCAGGAATTCGGGCAGCTTCTTGCGCCGCTGCTCCAGCGTGGGTGCGCCCGCACCCGTCCACACAAAGGCATCAAGCGCCAGCCGCGCCACGCGCTCGGGGTGGTTCTGCGCAAACAGCGCGGCGCGCAGCGCGCCTGAAGAAATGCCGTAGGTGAGAAAACTGCGCACGCCGCGCAGGGCAAAGATGGCATCGGTGGCGGCGGCCAGGTCGGCCGCGCCGTTGGCAATGTCGCAGGTGATGTCGCGCTGCTTGCTGCTGCGGCCGTAGCCTTCCATGTCGACACACCAACACACAAAACCGCGCTGCGCAAACCAGTCCATCACCGACGAATCAGGCCGGCCCGGCACGCTCA
>JANMYI010000521.1:0-13992 GCA_031381955.1 Burkholderiales bacterium | reverse complement strand
ATCAGCGCCACCACCGCGTAGCTGCCCTTCAAGCGCCGGTGCACGCCGGCCACGGCGCGAAACACGGTGTCAGGCGTGAGCGGCTGGTCGCGTGCGGCCAACTCGATCTCGTGCGCCAGCACGTTGATCAGCACTTCGGTGTCGCTGCCGGTGTTGATGTGGCGCCGGTCGATGTCGAACAGTTCGCGCTTCAGCGCCGCGGCATTGGTGAGGTTGCCGTTGTGCACCAGCACGATGCCGAACGGTGCGTTCACGTAGAACGGTTGCGCTTCTTCCTCGCTGTAGGCATTGCCGGCCGTGGGGTAGCGCACCTGCCCCAGGCCCACGTTGCCCGGCAAGGCGCGCATGTTGCGCGTGCGAAAGGCGTCGCGCACCATGCCGCGGGCCTTGTGCATGAAGCATTTGGTGCCTTGCATGGTGACGATGCCGGCGGCGTCTTGCCCACGGTGCTGCAGCAGCAGCAGCGCGTCGTAGATCAACTGGTTGACGGGCCCTGCGGAGATGACGCCGACGATGCCGCACATGGTGGGTTGTCCTGTGGAGATATCTGCAATGGAGCGGGCGGGTCAGGCCGGAAGATAACCTTGCACTTGAGGCGGCAGCAACGGCTTGAGCCCTTGGAGCAAGGCGTCGAGCCAGCGCGCGCCTTGCGACTGTTGCCACGTTGACGACTTCGCCGCCGGCGAGAAATTGACCACCGTGGCCACCGCCAACAGCAACACCAGGCCGCGAAAGATGCCGAAGGCCGCGCCCAGCAGACGATCGACCACGCTCAGCGGCGTGGCGTGGATCGCCAGGCGCAGCAAGCGGCTGAGCAGCGCCCACACCACCAGGGCGGCGATGAACGCCACGGCAAAACCGGCGGCATGGTTCATGGCCGAACCCGCTTCGCCCACCGGCAGCAGGCGTGCGACATCCACCGCCGCCCAGCGGGCCGCGAAATAGGCCACCACCCAGCCCGCCAGCGACATCACCTCGAACACCAGGCCGCGCGACAGTCCCACGACCACCGAGATGGCGAGCACGGCCAGGAACACCCAGTCCAGCCCAGCCAGGTCGGGCACGGCCAGGGGCATCACAGCACCAACACGGCCGCGGGCAACTTGGCCTGACGCAACCGGGCGGCGGCCTGGTCGGCTTCAGCCCGGTTCTCAAACGGGCCGACCCGTACGCGGATGCGCCGGCCGGCAGCGGTGTCGACTTCCTGCGTATAGGTTTTCAGCCCCAGTTTCTCGACCTTGCCGCGCAACTCGCGCGCGGCCGCGGCGTCGGCAAAAGCGCCCACTTGCACCACCATGCGTTGGCTGGTGGCCGGCGCCGGCTTGTCGCCATTGGCTGCCACGGCCGCGGGCGGCGGCGCGGCAGCCGGGTCTGCGGCCGGCTTGGGAAGGGCCGCAGGTGGCGGTGCTGGCTTGGCGGCGGCTACCGGTGCGGGCGTGGGTACCGGCGTGGGTTTAGCTGCAGGTGAAGGAGCGGGTGCAGGCACGTTCACAGGCGCGTTCACAGGCGCAGCCGCCTGTACGGGCACCGGCGCGGCAGCCCCGATTCGGGGCACTGGTGGCGTAGGCGCTACCACCGGCTCTGACACCACCGTCCCCGTAGCCCGCGGCCTGGGGGGCGGCGTGGCCAAGGGCGGGCTGGCATCCTTGCGCGGGATTTCAATGGGAAGGTCCACCGGAATCGGGCGCGGCTGGGTTTCGAACAAGAGCGGGAAACCGACCACGCCGGTGCCCAACAACACCGCCGCGCCGATCAAGCGGCGCCGGGCGCTGGTGCGGGCAAGCTGCACCACGGTGGCGTCATCCTGGGCTGTGGCGGCTTGAGGCTGGCGTTTGAAAAGTGAGAGCACGGCGGTCGAGGGAGGTGCCACGCCGGCGCCTCAACTGGGAGCAGTGAGATGCGCCGCGGCCATCTTGGGCAGGCCGTCTTTCAGCACGCCACCCACGGTGAGGAACGAGCCGAAGACAACGATTCTATCCACCGCCTGCGCGTCGGCCAGGGCCGCGGCCAGGGCCTGCTGCGGGCTGGCATGGCAGTGCACCGGCACGGCGCGCGCACCATTCACCGTGCGCACCACTTGAGCCAGGTCGGCGGCACTGGCCGCGCGCTCAAGCGGCAAATCAGTGCAGTGCCAACTGTCGACCAACGGCGCGATGTGGCGCAGCAAGCCGGCCAGGTCTTTGTCGTGCATGGCGCCGAACACGGCATGCGTGCGCGGGAAAAAACCCATCTGGTCGAGGTTGCGCGCCAGCACGGCCACCGCTTGCGGGTTGTGGGCCACGTCGAGCACCAAGGCGGGTTGCCCGGGAATGATTTGAAACCGGCCTGGCAGGTCAACGGTGGCCAGGCCCACGCGCACGGCCTGCGCGGTGATGGGCAGGCGTTCGCGCAGCGCTTCAAACGCGGCCAGCACGCCGCTGGCGTTGAGCAACTGGTTGGCGCCGCGCAGCGCCGGGTAGGCCAGGCCGGTGTAGCGCCGCCCGCGGCCCGACCACGCCCATTGTTGGCGGTCGCCACCATGGTTGAAGTCGCGCCCGGCCAGCCACAGGTCTGCCTCCACCTGCTGCGCATGCTCCACCACGCTGCGCGGCGGCAGGGGGTCGGCCACGATGGCCGGCTTGCCCTTGCGCATGATGCAGGCCTTCTCGTAGCCGATGGTCTCGCGGTCGGGGCCGAGGTACTCGGTGTGGTCCAGGTCAATGCTCGTGAGCACGGCGCAATCAGTGTCGAAGATGTTGACCACATCCAGCCGCCCGCCCAGGCCCACTTCAAGGATCACCAGGTCCAACGGCGCCGCGGCCAGTGCCCGCGCAATCGCCAGGAACGTGAATTCGAAGTACGTCAGCGTGATGTCGCCGCGCGCCGCCTCCACCGCCGCGAAGTGCGGCAGCAGCGCATCGGCATCGATGTTGCGCCCATCGATGCGGCAGCGTTCTTCGAAGTGCACGAGGTGCGGCTTGCTGAACAGCCCGACGCGATAGCCCGCCTGCAGGGCAATGGCTTCGAGCATGGCGCAGGTGCTGCCTTTGCCGTTGGTGCCGGCCACCGTGATCACCGGCACGCTGAACGCCAGGCCCAGGCGGTCGCGCACGGCAGCGCCGCGGGCCAGCGTGAAGTCGATGCTCGTGGGGTGCAGCCGCTCGCAGTGGGCGAGCCATTCGGCCAGGGTGGCGGGGGTGGTCATGATGCGTGTCCCAACACCGCGCCGGTGCGGGTGCGCGCAGCAGCGCCCGTATCAAGCCACGGCATCGGCGCCTTGGCGCTGCAGCATGGCCAGCATGCGGGCAATGGTGGGCCGCAGTTGGCGGCGGTCGACGATCATGTCCAGTGCACCCTTAGTGATGAGCAATTCGCTGCGTTGAAAACCTTCCGGCAGCTTTTCGCGCACCGTGTTTTCAATCACCCGCGGCCCGGCAAAACCAATCAGCGCCTTGGGCTCGCCGATCACCACATCGGCCACGAAGGCGAAGCTGGCCGACACGCCGCCCATGGTGGGGTCGGTAAGCACGCTCACATGGGGCAAACGGGCCTTGGCCAGGCGCGTGAGCGCAGCATTCGTCTTGGCCATCTGGAACAGGCTGAACAGGCCTTCCTGCATGCGCGCGCCGCCGCTGGCGGCGAAGCTGATGAACGGCACTTTCTGCTCGATGGCGGTTTCCACACCACGCACGAAACGTTCGCCCACCACCGAGCCCATCGAGCCGCCCATGAAGTCGAACTCGAAACATGCCACCACCACCGGCACCGTCATCACCGCGCCACCCATCACCACAAGGGCGTCGGTCTCGCCGGTGGTTTCCAGCGCCGCCTTCAGGCGCTCGGGGTACTTCTTGCTGTCGCGGAATTTCAGCGCGTCGACGGGCAGCACTTCCTGGCCGATCTGGTAGCGGCCTTCGGGGTCGAGGAAACTGTCGAGCCGGCCGCGTGCGCCGATGCGCAGGTGGTGGCTGCACTTGGGGCAGACGTTGAGGTTTTCTTCCAGGTCGGTCTTGTAGAGCACCGTTTCGCATTCGGGGCATTTGATCCACAGCCCCTCGGGCACCGTGCGGCGCTCGCTGGGGTCGGTTTGCTGCATCTTGGACGGCAGCAACTTTTCAAACCAACTCATGTGAGCCCCTCGTCCGACGGGTACGTCGGCCGGTCCCCCGTGGGGACGGGGGGCCGGCTTGGGGCGGCCCGGCGCTCCGCCCCCGGCGTTAAGGTTGACCCAGGAAGTCTCATCGCGGCACTCCTTCAACGGGCAGTTCGTCCAAGGCGGCGCGGATCTCACTCATGAACGCCTGCGCGGCCGGCGCAGCTTGCGCGCGTGAACTGGCTTCAAGGATCTGCACCAGCCGCGAACCTATCACAACCGCATCGGCCAACCGGCCCACGGCTTGCGCCGCAGCCGCGTCGCTGATGCCGAAGCCCACGCCAACGGGCAGGTGCACGTGGCGGCGGATGCGCGGCATCATGGCCGCCACGCCTTGCACATCGAGGTGGCCGGAGCCGGTCACGCCTTTCAGCGCGACGTAGTAGACATAACCGCTGGCCACACGCGACACCTGCTCGATGCGCGCTTCAGTGGAGGTGGGTGCGAGCAGAAAAATCAAGTCCAGCCCAGCGCGCTTCAATTCAGCGGCGAAGGCTTCGCACTCCTCGGGTGGGTAGTCCACCACCAGCACGCCATCAACCCCGGCCGGTGCCGCGTCGCGCGCGAAGCTGCCGGCGCCATGGCGCTGGGCATAACGCTCCACCGGGTTGGCGTAGCCCATCAACACCACCGGCGTGGCGTTGTCGCGCTGGCGAAATTCGGCCACCGCGGCAAACACCTGGCTCAAGCCGACACCGCGCTCCAGCGCCCGCTGCGAGGCGCGCTGGATCACCGGCCCGTCGGCCATGGGGTCGGAAAACGGCACGCCCAGTTCAATGACATCGGCGCCGCCGGCCACCAGGGCATGCATGATCTCGGCGGTGGTGTCGGCGAACGGGTCGCCGGTGCAGATGTAGGGGATGAGGGCCTTGCGACCCTGGGCCTTGAGGCCGTTCAAGCGCGTGGCGATGCGGGTCTCAAGGAAATGTGGCTCTGCCACTTTCCTTGATCCCCGCGGGGGACGGCCGGCTTCGGCCGGAATTGGGGCGCTCATATCGAAACCTCAGGCAACGCCACCGTTGCCACGCCCTTGAGCGCCTGGCCCTGGCACGAGGGCCGGCAGAAGAATCTGGCGCCGGACAAATCGGCCACCGTGCCGATGTCTTTATCGCCCCGGCCCGACAGGTTCACCAACAAGTGCTGGTCTGGTTTCATCGTCGGCGCGAGCTTCATCACATAGGCCACGGCGTGGCTCGATTCCAGCGCCGGAATGATGCCTTCCGTGCGGCACAAATGGTGGAACGCCGCCAGCGCTTCCTCGTCCGTGATGGCCACGTACTCGGCGCGGCCGATGTCGTGCAGGTGCGCGTGCTCGGGGCCCACACCGGGATAGTCGAGCCCCGCAGACACCGAATGCGTTTCAGTGATCTGGCCGTTGTCGTCTTGCAGCAAGTAGGTGCGGTTGCCGTGCAGCACGCCGGGCGAGCCGCCGAGGATCGACGCCGCATGCTTGCCGCTTTGCAGGCCCAGGCCGGCGGCTTCAACGCCGATCAGCCGTGTCGCCTCAAGCGGGATGTATGGGTAGAACAAGCCCATCGCGTTGCTGCCGCCGCCCACGCAGGCGATCACCGCGTCGGGCTGGCGGCCGGCCATGGCCGGCATCTGCACCAGGCACTCTTCGCCGATGACCTTTTGAAAGTCGCGCACCATCATCGGGTACGGGTGCGGGCCGGCCACGGTGCCGATGATGTAGAACGTGTTCTCCACGTTGGTGACCCAGTCGCGCAGGGCTTCGTTCAGCGCATCCTTCAAGGTCTTGCTGCCCGACTCCACCGGTACCACCGTGGCACCCAGTAATTTCATTCGGTAGACATTGGGCGACTGGCGTTTGATGTCTTCGCTGCCCATGTAGACCACGCATTCCATGCCGTAGCGCGCGCAGATGGTGGCGGTGGCCACGCCGTGCTGGCCGGCACCGGTTTCGGCAATCACCCGCGGCTTGCCCATGCGCTTGGCCAGCAAGGCCTGGCCGATGGTGTTGTTGACCTTGTGCGCGCCGGTGTGGTTCAAGTCTTCGCGCTTGAGGTAGATCTGCGCGCCACCCAGTTCGCGGCTCATGCGCGCGGCATGGTAGATCGGGCTGGGCCGGCCCACGAAGTGCGCCAGCTCGTAGTTGAATTCGCGCTGGAACTCGGCGTCTTGCGAATAGTGCGCGTAGGCGGCCTTGAGCTCGTCGAGCGCATGGGTCAGGGTTTCGGCAACAAAGCTGCCGCCATAGGGCCCGAAATGCCCGCGGGCATCGGGCTGGTGATAGTTCAGCATGCGTTCTTTCGAAGGGACTACGCGCCAGACAGGGATGCATCCGCATCACGCACCGCCTGGCAGAACCGGCGCAACGCAGCGGCATCCTTGATGCCCTTTGCGCTTTCCACGCCGGAGCTCACGTCAACGGCCCAGGGCCGCAGGCGCGCGATTCCTTCGCCCACATTTGCAGGATTCAAGCCACCAGATAAAACGAGCGGCAAGGGAACGCTTGGTGGTATGAGTGACCAATCGAATGCCTTTCCAGCACCGCCGTAGGCATCGACATGGGCGTCGAGCAACAGGCCCTGGGCCTGGCGATGAAGAGCGGCAAAGTCTAGCAAATCAAAACCCGCCGCCATGCGCGCGGCGCGCAGGTAGGGCCGGCCCGCCGCGGCGCACTCGCCAGGCGTTTCATCCCCATGGAATTGCAGCAGCGCGTGGGGCACGGCTTGCAGCGCGCGGGCAATGTCCTCAGCCGTGGCGTTCACGAACAGCAACACCGGCGTCACGAACGGCGGCAGCTCACGCGCCAGCGCGCGCAGCCGGGCATCAGGCAGGAAACGAGGGCTCTTGGGGTAGAGCACGAAGCCCAAGGCGTCGGCGCCGCATTGCGCGGCCAGGTGCAGATCGGCCTCGCGCGTGATGCCGCAAATCTTGATGCGCGTGCATCGCGTCATGGCGCAGCGGCCGGTGCTTCAGGGCAACCAATCCATAGCAGGAACGTGTTCGGGCAGGGCATGGTGCGCATCGTAGTACGGGCCCACGAAGTACAGCCCGTCGGGCGCGAAGGTGGGCGCCGCGGCAGCGCGGCTGCGCGCGGCCAGCACCTCGGCCAGCCAATGCGGCGAGCGCGCGCCGCTGCCCACCGCGACCAGGCAGCCCATGATGTTGCGCACCATGTGGTGCAGGAAGGCGCTGGCATCGAAATCAAAGCGCCAATACGCGCCGCGCTGGCTGATGGCAATGCTGCGCACCACCTTCACCGGGCTGGCCGCCTGGCATTGCGCGGCGCGAAAACTGGTGAAGTCGTGCTCACCGACCAGGCATTGCGCGGCCTGTTCCATGGCCTGTGCAGCGAGCGGTTTTGCGACCCAACCGCAGGCCTGCGCTTCCAGCGCCGGGCGCACCGGTGCAGCCAGCAGCAGGTAGCGGTAGCGCCGCCCGCGCGCGCTGTTGCGGGCGTGGAAGTCGCTCGCCACGGGCAGGCACCAGTTGATGGCGATGCTTGAGTCGAGGTAGCGGTTCACACCACGCACCCAGGAGAACAGCTCGCGCTGCACCGGGGCGTCGATGTGCACGACCTGGTTGAAAGCGTGCACCCCGGCATCGGTGCGGCCGGCGCAATGCGTGCGCACGGGGCAGCCCGCAAACTGAGCCAATGCGGCCTCGACGCGGTCTTGAACGGTCAGGCCACGAGGCTGGGATTGCCAGCCCTGGTAACCGCTGCCACGGTAGCTGATGCCCAGCGCCAGCCGCATGGAAACTGCGCCGGCCGCACCGGCCGCGCCCGCACCCGCACCCGCACCCGCACCACCCCAGGCCGCGCGCTCGGCGCGGCCCTGCGCTTCAGCCAAGGCTTTCGAGCATGGCGCGTGCCCGGGCCTGGACACCGCCTTCGCCACGCGAGGCCACTTCCTCGAGCAAGTCGCGCGCGCCTTCCATGTCGCCGATCTGGCGGAACTCTTCGGCCAGCTCAAGCTTGCGCAGCAGCGGGTCACCGTCTTCGCTGGGCAACTGCGATGGCACGTCGGGCAGCTCTGGCAGCCTGGAATCGAAACGCGAAATCGGTGGCGACACCGATTCTGGTGCGTCGAGATCCAGCGAGATCGAGCCGAGGTCGAAATCGATGGCGCCGGCCTGGTCAGCGGCCGCCGCACCGCCCATGGCGCCGAGGTCAATTTCCAGCGCGTCGGTGTTGTTCAGCTCGGCCCGCGTGTTGAAGGCCTGCGTCACATCGGCCGGGGCGAAAGCCTGGCTGCGCGATGCACCGCGCTGCGGCGTCAAATCGAGATCGAGATCAAGATCGAGCCCGCCCAGGGGCCCAGCCTGCTGTGGCACGGCCGCAACTTCGTGCTCGGCCGGGCCGGGCATCACCGACTGCGGCATGGTGCTGGCACCCAGCGGCTCCGGCGGCGGCTCGGCCTGCCCGTTCATGGCCGCCGGCTGGCCGCCCGGCTCGTACAACGGGTTGTCGGGGTCGATCTGCCGGCCCAATTCCTGCGCCTTGTCCCAGTCTTCGCCGCGCCCGCTGGTGAGCGAATACAACTGTGTGGCCAGCAGTTCGAAGCCCTTGGTGTCGCGCCGCTTGGCATAGACCTCCAGCAGCTTGGTGCGCACGGCCATGCGGTCGGGCGTGGTGCGCATCGCCTCTTTGAGGATTTCTTCGGCTTGCAGGTCACGCCCATAAGCCAGGTAGACATCGGCCTCGGCCACGGGGTCGACGTCACCGATCGCGTCAAGCTGGCTGAGCGAATAGCTCATCGACGACGGCGAGTTGGCGGCCGATGTGGCGGTGGCCACATCGCGAGTGTCGATGCGCTGGCCGCCGCTGGCTCCAAAGAACGAATCAGGTTGCAGGCGGCTTTCCAGGAACGAGGTTTCGCCACCAGCCTTGCGCAGGCGGCCACGCAAACGGTAGGCGCCAAAAGCGGCCAGCAAGGCGGCCAACACGCCGGCTGCGGGCAAGACCCACGGGCTGTCGAGCAGGCCGGGTTCGTCAACCGCTGGAACCGGGGGTGGCACAGCCGGGGCAGAGGCCTTGGCCACCGCCGGTGCCGGGCGCGCTGGCGCGCTGGCCGGCGTGGCTGCGGGTACTGGTTTGGGCTGCGCCACGGAGGCTGCAGCCACCACCACCGGCGGCGGCGCCGGCATGGGCACCGCCACGGCGGGCGCCGCAGGCACGGCTGGCGCGGCTGCCGGCGGGGTCACGGGCGCTGCGGCGGGCGCAGCGCTGGCCTTGACCGCCGGCGCAGCGGCCACCACTGGCGCGGCGCCCGAGGCGGCCTGGATCTTCTTCAGTTCTTCGACGTTGCGCGACAACT
The DNA here is from genome assembly GCA_031381955.1 of Burkholderiales bacterium. GTDB lineage: Bacteria > Pseudomonadota > Gammaproteobacteria > Burkholderiales > Burkholderiaceae_C > Rubrivivax. Next base: position 4,575 of record JANMYI010000521.1, on the reverse strand, counting down.
CGGCCAGGCGATTGGTTTCGTCTTTCTTGGCGCTGTCGCGCGAAATCTTCGATTCAACCGAAGACGCCGAACGTGCCGCGCCCTGGGCCAGGGTCAACTTGTCGGCGCTGGCTGACGGGGCTGGTTTGCGGTCGTCCACCTTGGCAGCGACTTGCCCCTTGGCCTGGCGCGGGCGATCGTCAACCTTGGCCGTGGCCACGCCACCTGCCAGACGCTGGCGATAGGCCTGGAAGTCGGCGCTATGCGCCCGGATGACTTCTCGCGCCTGGTTCTGGGGAATCTGACCCGCTGTTTCGCCAGCCGGCACATTGAGCACCGTGCCGGCACGCAGGCGGTTCATGTTGCCTTCGACGAACGCATCAGGGTTGGCGCGCTGCAAGGCCACCAACATCTGTTCGAGCGACACCCCGCGGCGTGCCTGGCGCTGGGCGATGCGGCTCAGTGAATCCCCCGCTCGCACGCGGTATTCACTGGGGACAGGCGCGGCCTGCGCTGCCGCGGCAGGGCTGGCTGCAGGCGCAGGCTTGGTGGCCACACGCTCTGGCGCGCGCGCCGCGGCGGGCGCGGGCGCGGGGGGCGTTGGCGTGGCGGCAGGCGCGGCTGGGGGCGGTGCAGGTACAGGGATAGGTGCGGGTGCCGCCGGGGCTGCAGAGATGATCGGCGCGGCCGCAGGCGCGGGCGCAGCCGCCTGGTTGCGCTGCGTTGGCGGGTCGAACAGCAGCGTGTACTCGCGCATCAGCCGCCCGTTAGACCAATTCAGCTCAAGAATCACATCGACAAACGGTTCCTGCACGGCGCGGTCGCTGGTCAGGCGCAGGTAAGGCCGGCCATCAGCGCGGCGCTGCAGGCTGACCTGCGTTTGCGCCATCACCGGGTTGTATTCAACGCCTGCGGCGCGATAAACCTCAACCGGCGCCACGCGCAAGCGCAGCGTGGCGGCCTCTTCGGGCGTCATGCTGTTGACGTCGCTCTCGGCGCGCAAGGCCTCGCCAATGGCTGACTGAACGACCATTCGGCCCAGGCCCAGCGCGGCAACTTGGCCCGCGCTCAAGGCCAGCGTGGCCAGGGCCACGGCATGCAGAGCATGTCGGGCAGCATTCAAGGTGCGATCTTTCAAGGCGTCTCCCAAATCCAGCCGGCAGGCACTGTAGCCCGCACAGGCCGACCCACGACAACCTCTGCGCGCAGGCCAACCCGGCGGGCTAACCCCAGTGCGACAGAAATCACAATAGCATCAAGCATATAGTGTGACAAGCTAATGCAAAGGCTGACATTGCGGCTGAAACAGCACTGTTTCCACGCTTTGAATGGGTGCCGGCACCGGCCCCAGGGCACCAAAGCGCCCCTTGCGCGGCTACGGCCTCAGCCTTCCAACAGTATGCGCAACATGCGCCGCAGTGGCTCGGCCGCGCCCCATAGCAACTGGTCGCCGATGGTAAAGGCACCCAGGTATTGCGGGCCCAGCGCCAGCTTGCGCACCCGCCCGACCGGTATGTTCATGGTGCCCGTCACTGCCACCGGGGTGAGCTGCTGCAGCGTGGCCTCGCGCGTGTTGGGCACCAAGCGTACCCAGGCGTTGTCGTGGGCAATCAGCGCTTCCACGTCGGCCAGCGGCACGTCGCGCTTGAGCTTGATGGTCAGCGCCTGGCTGTGGCAGCGCATGGCGCCCACGCGCACGCAAATCGAATCGATGGGCACCGGCTCGGTGCCGAAGCCTGCGCCGCGGCCGAGGATCTTGTTGGTTTCAACCCCGCCCTTCCACTCCTCCAGGCTGGTGCCGTCGCCGCGGTCGGCGTCGATCCAGGGAATCAGGCTGCCGCCCAGTGGCACGCCGAAATTCGCCGTTTCTTCGCTGCTCATGCCGCGTTGGCGGGCCGCCACAAGGCGGTCGATTTCAAGAATGGCCGAGGCCGGGTTGTTGAGCAGGCCACGCACCTCTGCATTCAGCGTGCCGTACTGCGTGAGCAACTCACGCATGTGTTGCGCGCCGCCGCCCGAGGCCGCCTGGTAGGTGGTGGCCGTCATCCATTCCACCAAATCGGCCTTGAACAAGGCGCCCACGCCCATCAGCATGCAGCTCACGGTGCAGTTGCCGCCGATGAAGTCGCGCCCGCCCTTGGTCAGCGCATTTTTGATGACGTTCAGGTTAACCGGGTCGAGGATGATGACCGCGTCGTCCTGCATGCGCAGCGTCTTGGCCGCATCAATCCAGTAGCCCTTCCAGCCCGCGGCGCGCAGTTGCGGGTAGACCGCTTTGGTGTACTCGCCGCCCTGCGCGGTGATGATGACTTCGCAGCGCTTGAGCTTTGCAATGTCGTTCGCGTCGCGCAGCCGGGTTTCGCTGCGCGTTTGGGCCGGGGCCGGGCCGCCGGCGTTGCTGGTGGAGAAGAACATCGGCTCGATCAAGCCGAAGTCGCCCTCCGCCTGCATGCGGTCGAGCAAGACCGAGCCGACCATGCCACGCCAGCCGACCAGGCCGACCAAAGGTTGTTGTGCGAGTGCCATTTCTAAAGCGCCTTTCCAGTTGTGCCTGGACCCCTTGGTTGCCCGGCTCGCGTCGCCGGGGTCCAGGGTTGGGGCGAAACGAAACCGGAGCTGTCAGCTCTTGGTGATCGTTTTAGTGGTTGCGGTGGCAGTCAGCGCAGCCACCACCGCATCGCCCATCGCCACCGTGCCCACGCGCTGCGTGCCCGCTGACCAGATGTCGGCCGTGCGCAGGCCCGAAGCCAGCACGGCGCGCACCGCAGACTCGATGCGGTCTGCGGCGGCGACTTGGTTGAGGGTGAAGCGAAGCATCATGGCAGCGGACAAGATTGTAGCCAGGGGGTTAGCCACGCCCTGGCCGGCGATGTCGGGCGCGCTGCCGTGGCTGGGCTCGTACAGGCCCTTGTTCTTTGCGTCGAGTGATGCCGAGGGCAGCATGCCGATCGAACCGGTGAGCATGGCCGCTTCATCAGACAGGATGTCGCCAAACATGTTGCCGGTGACGACCACGTCGAACGCCTTGGGCGCCTTCACCAGTTGCATGGCGGCGTTGTCAACGTCCATGTGGTCGAGCTTCACGTCGGGGTACTGTGCATGCACCTCGGTGACCACGTCTTTCCAGAACTGGAAGGTTTCCAGCACGTTGGCCTTGTCCACACTGGTCAGCTTCTTGCTGCGCTTGCGCGCCGCCTGGAACGCCACATGCGCGATGCGCTCGATTTCAGGCTTGCTGTAGCGCATGGTGTCGAAGGCTTCTTCGGCACCCGGGAAGTGGCCGTCCACCGCCGTGCGGCGGCCGCGCGGCTGGCCGAAGTAGATGTCGCCGGTCAGCTCGCGGATGATGAGGATGTCCAGCCCGGCCACCAGTTCGGGCTTCAGCGATGACGCCTGCGTGAGCTGCTCGTAGCAGATCGCCGGGCGGAAGTTGGCGAACAAGCCCAGGTGCTTGCGCAGGCCCAGGATGGCTTGCTCCGGGCGCAACGCGCGTTCAAGCGCGTCGTACTTCCAGTCGCCCACGGCGCCGAACAGAATCGCGTCGGCCGCCTGCGCCAGCTTCAGGGTGCTGTCAGGCAAAGGGTGGCCGTGCGCTTCATAGGCCGCGCCGCCCACCAGGGCGTGTTCCAGCTCGAATTTCAAGTCGAGCGCGCCCAGGACCTTCACCGCTGCGGCAACGATTTCGGTGCCGATGCCGTCACCCGGCAAGACTGCAATTTTCATGAGTTTGTTTTATTAACGTTTCAGAGAAGCCGCTGGGCCAACCAGGGCATGCGCGCCAGGCGTTCGGCCTCAAAAGCCTTGATCTTGTCGGCATGGCGCAAGGTGAGGCCGATGTCATCGAAACCATTCACCAGGCAGTACTTGCGAAAGGCCTGCACGTCGAACGGCAGTTCCTGGCCATCGGGCTTGACCACCACCTGGCGCGGCAAGTCCACCGTCAGGCTGTAGCCGGGAAAGGCCAGCACCTCGTCGAACAGGCGCGCCACCTGGGCCTCGTGCAGCACCACCGGCAACAGGCCGTTCTTGTAGCAATTGTTGAAGAAGATGTCGGCGTAGCTGGGGGCGATCAAGGCGCGAAAACCGTATTGATCCAGCGCCCAGGGCGCGTGTTCCCGGCTCGACCCGCAACCAAAATTGCGCCGCGCCAGCAGCACGGAAGCGCCCTGGTAGCGCGCCTGGTTGAGCACGAAATCGGGGTTGGGTTTGCGCGGCACATCAGGCTGGCCGGGCTCGCCTTTGTCAAGGTAGCGCCATGCGTCGAACAGGTTGGGGCCGAAGCCCGAACGCTGGATCGACTTGAGGAATTGCTTGGGAATGATCGCGTCGGTGTCGACGTTCTCCCGGTCCAACGGGGCGACCAGGCCCTGGTGTACGGTGAAGGCTTGCACGATAGAACCTCAGGCCAGCGCCGGGCCGCCCCAAGCGGCCTGAGGCCCCCCAGGGGAACGCGAGCGAAGTGAGTTGGGTGTCGTCATTTCTTCTTGGCAGCTTCTTCGATCTTGTCGCCGGCCTTGCTGATGTCTTTGCCCAGGCCCTCGAAGGTGTTGCAGCCAACCAGCAGCAGCGCCACGGCCACCAGGCTCAAAAGTCTCT
>JANMYI010000227.1:0-1663 GCA_031381955.1 Burkholderiales bacterium | reverse complement strand
CGAACTGGTGGGCGAGGTGCTGCGTTCAGACCGCAGCCGCGATGTCGCCCTGGTGAAGACCGAACCCGTGGCCCTGGCGCCGCTGGAACTGGCCAGCGACGACAGCCGCACCGGCGAAGACGTGTATGCCATGGGCTCGCCGCTGGGCGAGCAGTTCGCCAGTTCGCTGACGCGCGGCGTGCTCAGCGGCGTGCGCACGGTGGAGCAGCAGAAGTGGCTGCAAAGCGATGTGCGCATCCTGCCCGGCAGCTCGGGCGGGCCGCTGCTCGGCGCCGAAGGCTTCGTGGTGGGCATGACCTCGCGCGGCATTGGCGCGGGCATGGCCGGCATCAACCTGTTCATTCCGATTCGCGAGGCGCTGGACACCTTGAAGATCGACTTCAAGGAGTAGCCTGCGACGTCCTCGCGCACCTGGGGTTGACCCCAGGTGCGTTGAGGTGCCATGCGACAATCGCGCCCCTCGCGTCACCGCATGGCCGCCCGCACGGGCGCGCTCAAAAGCAGATTGAGCACTGACAACCTCATCGAGATCGACCATGTGGACTTTGGCTACGACGCCAGCCGCTTGATCCTGAACGATGTCAGCCTGCGTTTCGCGCGCGGCAAGATCACCGCCATCCTGGGTGGTTCGGGCTGCGGCAAGACCACCTTGCTGCGCTTGATCGGCGGCAGCCATTCGCCCAACAAGGGCGAGGTGCGTTTCGACGGCCAGCGCATCCATGCCGCCGACAAGACGCAGATGTACGCCCTGCGCCGCCGCCTGGGCATGCTGTTCCAGTTCGGCGCCCTGTTCACCGACCTGACGGTGTTCGACAACGTCGCCTTCCCCTTGCGCGAACACAGCGGCCTGAGCGAAGACCTGGTGCGCGACATCGTGCTCATGAAGCTCAATGCGGTGGGCCTGCGCGGCGCCGCACCCTTGCGCATCAGTGAAGTCTCGGGCGGCATGGCGCGGCGCGTGGCGCTGGCGCGCGCCATTGCGCTGGACCCCGAACTCATCATGTACGACGAGCCCTTCGCCGGGCTGGACCTCATCTCGATGGGCGTGGCGGCCAAGCTGATCCGCACGCTGAACGATGTGACCGGTTCCACCTCGCTGGTGGTGTCGCACGACGTGCCCGAGTGCATGGCCATCAGCGACCACATCGTGCTCATGGCCACCGGCGGGCGCATCGTGGCCCAGGGCACGCCGGCCGAGCTGATGGGCTCGATGGACCCCGAAGTGCGGCAGTTCGTTCGCGGCGAACCCGACGGGCCGGTGAAGTTTCATTACCCCGCGCCACCCATGGCGCAGGACTATGGCTTGACGGAGGCCACGCCGTGAACCTGGTGCAGCAAACCGGCGCGAGCACGCTGAACTTCTTGCGCGGCCTGGGCCACGCCGCGTTTTTCGTCGGCGAGATGGTGCTGGCCATTCCGGCTTCGCTGCGCCGCTTCGGCCTGGTGGTGAAGCAGATTCATGCGGTGGGCAACTTGTCTTTGCTCATCATCCTGGCCTCGGGCACGGCAGTGGGTTTCGTGCTGGCCTTGCAGATGTACTACGCGCTGGTCACGTATGGCGCAACTGAATCGTTAGGCTTGATCGTCAACCTTTCCCTGGTGCGTGAACTCGGGCCAGTGGTCACCGCGCTGTTGTTCGCCGGGCGCGCCGGCACCTCGCTCA
>JANMYI010000173.1:0-3442 GCA_031381955.1 Burkholderiales bacterium | reverse complement strand
GGCCTCCAGGCCATAGTCGGCCACGCTGAAGATCGGTGCTTCAGCGTCTTTGTTGATGGCCACGATGACCTTTCTGTCTTTCATGCCGGCCAGGTGCTGAATGGCGCCGCTGATGCCGCAGGCGATGTACAGCTGCGGCGCCACGATCTTGCCGGTTTGCCCCACCTGCCAGTCGTTTGGCGCATAACCGGCATCGACAGCGGCGCGGCTGGCGCCGAGCGCGGCCCCCAGCTTGTCGGCCAGCGGCGTGAGCACAGCGGTGAACTTGTCGCTCGAGCCCATGGCCCGCCCGCCGCTGACGATGATCTTGGCCGCGGTGAGTTCGGGCCGGTCGTTCCTGGCGATTTCGCTGCCCATGAAGTTGCTCAAGCCGCTTGCGGCCACCGGCGTTAACGTTTCAATCGAGGCACTGCCGCCACTCGCCGCCGCCGGGTCAAAACCGGTGGTGCGAACAGTGATGACTCTGGTGGCGTCGAGGCTTTGCACCGTGGCAATCGCGTTGCCGGCGTAGATGGGGCGTTCGAAGGTGTCAGCACTGAGCACCTTGATCACATCGCTGAGCTGCGCCACGTCGAGCAGTGCGGCCACACGCGGGGCCACGTTCTTGCCCGCCGCGGTGGCGGGAAAGAGGATGTGGCTGTAGTTCGACGCGTCATTGCCAACGATTGCCAACACCTGCGCGGCCACGTTCTCGGCCAGGCCGTGGTTCAAGCCGGGCGCATCAGCGTGCAGCACCTTGGCCACACCGGCAATCTGTGCAGCTGCCGCGGCTGCCGCGCCAGCTTCGTGGCCCGCCACCAGCACATGCACCTCGCCGCCGCATTGCAGCGCGGCGCTCACGGTGTTGAGGGTGGCGCCCCGGACGGTGGCGTTGTTGTGTTCAGCTATCACCAATGCGGTCATGGTCAGATCACCTTCGCTTCGTTCTTGAGTTTGTCCACCAGCGCGGCTACATCGGCCACCTTCACGCCGGCACCGCGCTTGGGCGGCTCGCTGACCTTCAGCGTCTTGATGCGCGGCGTGACATCGACGCCCAGGTCGGCCGGCTTGAAGATGTCCATCGTCTTCTTCTTGGCCTTCATGATGTTGGGCAGCGTCACGTAACGCGGCTCGTTCAGGCGCAAGTCGGTCGTCACCACCGCGGGCAGCTTGATCTTCAAGGTCTCCAGGCCACCATCGACTTCGCGCGTCACGCTGGCCATGCCATCAGCCACTTCCACCTTGCTGGCGAAGGTGGCTTGCGGCATGCCGGCCAGGGCGGCAAGCATCTGGCCGGTCTGGTTGCAGTCGTCGTCGATGGCCTGCTTGCCCAGGATCACCAGGCCGGGCTGTTCCTTGTCGCACAAGGCCTTGAGCAGCTTGGCCACGGCTAACGGTTGAAGTTCGTCAGCGCACTCCACCAGGATGGCGCGGTCTGCACCAATCGCCATGGCGGTGCGCAGGGTTTCCTGGCATTGGGTGACGCCGCACGACACCGCAATCACCTCGGTGGCCACACCCTTCTCTTTCAATCGCACCGCCTCTTCAATGGCGATTTCATCGAACGGGTTCATGCTCATCTTGACGTTGGCAATGTCCACGCCCGTGCCGTCAGACTTGACGCGAACCTTGACGTTGTAGTCGACCACCCGTTTGACGGGCACCAGAATCTTCATGAGGCGAGCTCCTGCAATGGAATGAATCGATACCGATTGCGTTTGATTCTATGGGGCCGGTTTTACAGCCCGGCGCCACGCTGGATGATGCCGCGAGCGAAAATCGAACGATCGTTCTATTTTAGCCTGGCGCCCAGCTCGGACGTGCCAGCCTGCGCCATGCCGCGCGCCACGTTCACCGGGCCCAATAACACCAGGCCAAACAGGAAAAACGCGCCTGTTGAGAGGATGGCGATGCGGTGATTGCCCAGCGTTGCCCAGGTGATGAGGCCATAGGTCAACGGCCCCAGGATGGCAGCCAGCCGCACCGCAAACGTCCACAAGCCGAAGAACTCGGCGCGCCGGTCTTGCGGGGCGAACAACGCCGCCAGCGCGCGGCCGGCAGACTGGCTGGAGCCCATGCACAACCCGGCCAACACGGCGGCGCCCCAGAACAGCGATTTGGTGGTGGCCAGCACCGCCAGCAACGTCATCACCACCCAGCCGATCAGCGTGACGGCCAACGCGCGTTTGTGGCCGGCGCGGTCTTGCCAGTAGCCAAACGCGAAGGCCCCGACAGCCGAGGCGATGTTGACCAGGAACACGAGGGCCATGGTGTCGGTCTGGGTGAAACCCAGCACCTCGCCCGCGTACACCGCGGCCAGGGCAATGATCACCGAGATGCCGGCCTGGTAAGCCGTGGCGCACCACAGCAGTTGCGTGAAGTCGCGGAACTGGCGCGCGCCTTGCCAGGTGGTGCGCAGCCGCTGCAACGAGCCGCTCAGGCCGCTTGCTTCACCAGCCTGCGGCCGCGCGCGTTCCTTGAGCAGCGCAAAGGTCACCAGCGCAGCCAACGCATAGACCGCTGCCGTGATGAGCATGGTGACCGGCACGAACTGGCTCGCGCTTTGCCCCTGGCCCTGTGCCCACAGCACATAACCCAGCGACAGGCCCAGGGTGAGCATGCCGCCGAAGTAGCCGAAGCTCCAACCCCAGCCCGAAACCTGGCCCATGGCCTGTGTGCGCGCCAGTTCGGGCAAGAAGGCCGCGGTGAGCGATTCACCGTAGGCATAGAAGATGTTGGACAGCACGATGGCTACAACGGCCAGCCACAAGTCGCCCGGCCCCACCGCGGCCAGCAGCGCGGTGAACACCACGCACAGCGCGGTGGTCAGGCCCAACAGCTTGAGCTTGTTGGCCCGCAGGTCGGCATAGGCACCCAGTGCCGGCATGGTGAGCATGACGATGGCACTGGAGGCGGCCAGCGCCAGCGTCCACGCCAGCGTGGCCCACGGCGCCTGCCCGGCCACCACGCCCACGAAGTAGGCGTTGAACACGGCCGTGAGCACCACGGTGGTGTAGCCCGAGTTGGCGAAGTCGTACATCGCCCAGCCGAAGACCTCGCGCTTGCGCACGCCGTCGTTCAGGGATGCTTGTGGGAACCATGCCATGCGTGTTGCTCCGTCAATGCCGTGGGCAGAACCGCGTCAAAGCACGGCCCCACGCGCGCGATACAGATGCTGCTGAAAGCCGACAAACAGATGTCGTAATTGTTCGGGCCTGCCTAGGTCGACGAAAGCGTCAGCGATCGCATTCTTGTATTTGAGCCGTAGCAACCCTGAAAGCTTTTCGGCATCGAGCTCGTCGACACCCTGCTTCACGTACTGGGCCAGCACGAAATCGACGAAGGCTTGCTGCTTGTCGTTGACCTCACCGGAAACCGCAGCATGGGCGGCCGCAGCACGCTCCGCGCGGGTGAGTGGCGCGGCCGCGAAAGCGACATAGGCCAGCACGTCGAACAGATCGCT
>JANMYI010000146.1:0-7747 GCA_031381955.1 Burkholderiales bacterium | reverse complement strand
GCAACAAGCGCACCATCATCATCAAGCAGCCCATCGGCGTGTGCGCGGCCATCACGCCCTGGAACTTCCCCATCGCCATGATCACGCGCAAGGTGGCTCCGGCGTTGGCTGCGGGCTGCCCGGTGGTGATCAAGCCGGCCGAGCAGACGCCGTTGTCGGCGCTCGCCGTGGCTGAACTGGCGCAGCGCGCGGGCATGCCCGCGGGCGTGCTGAATGTGTTGACGGCTGATGCTGAAAATTCCATCGCCATCGGCAAGGCCTTGTGCGACAGCGCCGTGGTGCGCCACCTGTCGTTCACCGGCAGCACCGAGGTCGGCCGCATCCTGGCCGCGCAGTGCGCGCCGACGGTGAAGAAGATTTCGCTCGAACTCGGCGGCAATGCGCCCTTCATCGTGTTCGACGATGCCGACATCGACAGCGCCGTGGAAGGCGCCATGGTCAGCAAATACCGCAACGCCGGCCAAACCTGTGTCTGCGCCAACCGCCTGTATACGCAGGCCGGCGTGTACGACAAATTCGTGGGCAAACTGGCCGAGAAAGCGCAAGGCATTCGCGTCGGCAATGGCTTTGAAGCCGGCGTGACGCAAGGCCCGCTGATCGACGCCGCCGCCATGGCGAAAGTGGAAGCGCATGTGGCCGATGCCTTGAGCAAGGGTGCCCGCGTGGTGACCGGCGGCGCGCGCAGCGGCGAGCGCTTCTTCACCCCCACGGTGCTGGCCGATGTGACGCCGGCCATGCTGTGCGCACGCGAAGAAACCTTTGGCCCGGTGGCGCCGGTGTTCCGCTTCAACACCGAAGCCGAGGTGATTGAAATGGCCAACGCCACCGAATACGGCCTGGCCAGCTACTTCTACAGCCGCGACGTGGGCCGCATTTTCCGCGTGGCCGAGGCGCTGGAATACGGCATGGTGGGCATCAACACCGGGTTGATCTCATCAGCCGAAGTGCCGTTCGGCGGTGTCAAACAAAGTGGCCTGGGGCGCGAGGGCTCGCACCTGGGCATGGACGACTACGTTGAAGTGAAGTACCTGTGCCTGGGGGATGTGTTGAAGTAGCGGGCTGAAGCGGCCGCGCTCGTGTCCAACCGTTGAATTCACTGGGAATTTCACGAAACCGGCGGCCCTTCGTCATTCGCCGCCGCCGGTGTGCCCCGTTCCACCCGATTCACAAACCCCACCCGGCCTTCGGCGCTGGCCGTGCTGGCCTGGCCCAGGGCGCGGTGCAGCAGGGTGTTGGCGTCCTTGCCCTGCTCGGGGTAAAGCGCCAGGCCGGCGCTCACGGCCAACGCCTGGTCCTGCCCGGCGACGCTGTACGGCTGGCGCAGCGCCGCGGTCAACTTGGCCAAGACGCGTGCGCCGTCGGCGGGCGCATCGATCCAGCCCAGCAGCACCGCAAAGGTGTCAGCGCCTAACGCGGCCACCACGTCGCTGGCGCGCAAGCCGGCGCGCAGGCGCACTGCGGCCTTGCGGCGCAGCACCTGGGCAGCGGTGGCGCCGAGACTCATCTCGGTCGTTAACAAGCCTTCCACCCGAAACACCAGCAAGGCCATGGGCGCCGGCTCGCGCTCGCGCAGCGCCAGCAGATGGGTCATGTGTTCGAGCAGCTGCGCGTGGTTGGGCAGGCCGGTGGCCAAGTCGGTGGCAAAGGCCTTGCGCGCCAGCCGATCCAGCCGCTTGCGCTCGACGCTCAGGCGCAGCACGCGCTCCAGGGTGGCTGGGCTGGCCTCGTGCGCCGGCAGCAGGTCTTGCACGCCGCGATGCATCCAGCGCCAAGCTTGTTCAGGGTCGCTGTCGTCGCCAATCAGCACCACGGCCTGGTCGAGCACGGCATGCGAGAGTGCCGGCCAGCAGGCCAGCGCCTGCGGCGTCAAGCCGGCGCCCAGCTGCACCAGCACGGCGTCGAATGTGCGGGCCTGCAACAGCCTCGCCGCGGCGTCCAGGTCAGGGCAACTCGTGAGCGCAAAGGGTGGCCCCGCTGCGCCGGCCAGGTCCGGCAGGGACGCACCCACGCACAGAACTTGTAGAGGATCGGTCAGGCCCATGGGCAAGGTTGATGGAATGGCGTGGTTAGACGAGGCGGTTGGGGCGGCGAAAGCCTGAAACGCAAAAGGGCCCCTGCGGGCCCTTCGTGAAAGCTGGAGCGGGTGAAGGGAATCGAACCCTCGTATGAAGCTTGGGAAGCTGCCGTTCTGCCATTGAACTACACCCGCAGTGGACGCCAGTTTACGCGATCGCCCGGTGTTGTCGGCGGTGCCGCCTGAGCTGGTGTGGCGCACTCGCCGCGCCCGTCAATGCAGCGGCGCCAAGGTGATTTCCACGCCGCGCGAGGTCACCGTCACGGCGCTGGGTTCATAGCCCCGCCCTTGGGCTTTGATGAGGTCTTCCGGCTTGAGCTTGTAGATCGCGGTGCCTTCGAGCATCTGCTCGGCCAGCAGCGGCCCCAGGCTTTGCAGCGCACTGTGCACCGCGCCGCTGGCGCCAACAACGTCCAGCTTGCCCACCCGCACGTCGCTGAGCAGCACGGCCTGTTGGGCGGCGTCATAGCGCAGTGCGTAATCAGCGGCGATGCGGCCGTTGAGCGTGCGGCCAAACAGGCGCTCTGCGACATTGACGTCGAATTCGGTGGCCAGGCGGTTGGTCTCGGGCAACAAGCGCAGGCGCGGCGTCGCAACGCGAACGTCCACCACCTCCATCAGCCGGCGGTTAAAGGGAAACCGTTTGTCCAGCATGCCCGTGAGTTCAGCCTGGCTCAGGGTGATGACTTTTGGGCCGGCCAGGTTGGCGCAGCCCGCAGCGAAGATGAGCCCAGCTGTGGCCAGCAAGACTAGAGACTTGAAGAAAGACATGGGCATGCGCTTGAAGGCGGCTGAGGACGCAATGCCCACAGTATCCTCGCCGCCATGCCAACGACACTGCTCGACCCAATGGCCGACCCAGCACCGCCCCTGCATCGCCCCGTGCGCAGCTTCGTGCTGCGCGCCGGGCGCAGCGGCAGCGGGCAGGCGCGCGCCCTGGCGGAACTGGGGCCGCGCTTCGTGCTGCCCTTTGCTGCAACCCTGCTCGACTGGAACGCCGTGTTTGGCCGCGCCGCACCGCGCGTGCTGGAAATCGGCTTCGGCATGGGGGCGGCCACGGCGGCCATGACAGGGGCGCAGCCTGAGTTTGATTTCATCGGCGTTGAAGTCCACCCGCCCGGCGTCGGCGCCCTGTTGCAGCGCACCGAAGCGCTGGCGTTGACGAACCTGCGCATCATTCAACACGACGCCGTGCCGGTGCTTGAACACATGTTTGCACCGGCCAGCCTGCACGCCATCCGCATCTACTTCCCCGACCCCTGGCCGAAGGCACGCCACCACAAGCGCCGGCTCATCCAGCCGCAGTTCGTGGCCGCGCTGGCCAGCCGCTTGCAACCCGGCGGTACGCTGCACTGCGCCACCGACTGGCAGCCCTATGCGCAGCAGATGCTTGATGTACTGAGCGCCGAACCCTTGCTGCACACTGAGGCCGAAGGCTTTGCGCCGCGGCCCGATTGGCGGCCGCTGACCAAGTTCGAACAACGCGGCCTGAACCTCGGCCACGGCGTGTGGGACCTGATCTTCACGCGGCCCAGGTGACGGCGCCGCTGTAAGCCGTGGCCAGCACCACCACGCCGAAGGCGATGCGGTACCAGGCAAAGGCCTTGAAGTCGTGGCTGGCGATATAGCGCAGCAGCCAGCGCACGCAGACCCAGGCGCTAACGAATGAAAAGAGCAGACCCACAGCGAACATGGGCACATCGGCCAGGCTCAAGATGGCACGCTCCTTCCACAGGCTGTACGCACCCGCGCCAATGAGCGTGGGAATGGCGAGGAAAAAGCTGAAATCGGTGGCCGCGTGGCGCGACAGCCCAAGCAACATGCCGCCGATGATGGTGGCACCCGAGCGGCTGGTGCCCGGCACCATGGCCAGGCACTGCACCAAGCCGACCTTCAGCGCATCAAGCGCTGTCATGTCGTCAACGCTCTGCACCCGCGCGGCGGTTTGCGGCCGCGACTCGGCCCACAGGATGATGAAGCCGCCCACGATGAAGGTGGTGGCCACCACCACCGGCGTGAACAGGTGCGCCTTGATAGCCTTGCCGAACAGCAGGCCCAGCACCACGGCGGGCACGAAGGCGATCAACACATTGAGCGTGAAGCGCTGCGCACGCGGCTGGCTGGTGATGCCCGCAGCCGTGTCGCGCAGGCGCTGCCAGTAGACCAGGATGACGGCGAAGATGGCGCCGGTCTGGATGGCGATCTCGAAGACCTTGATCTTCTCGCCGGTGAAGTTGAGCAGCGAGCCGGCCAGGATGAGGTGGCCGGTGCTGGAAATGGGCAGGAACTCGGTCAGCCCTTCCACGATGCCCATCACGGCAGCCTTGACGAACAGTGTGAAATCCAAACCGCGCTCCGCTGGGCAAAGCGGCGGATGGTAGCGGCGCCGGCACAGCGCCTTCAAACAAATGCCTGCATGCCACGACCGCCTGCGGCAAGGCCTCACGAAAACCAGCCGCGCCGCGGGTGATAGCATTAATGACCGGTCAGTCATTAATGAAAACGCCACCTGCCATGCCCCCGACCCGCCAACGCCGCAAAGAGGCGCGCCCGCAGGAGTTGCTTGACGCAGCCCTGCAGCTCTTCGTGGAAAAGGGCTTTGCCGCCACGCGCACCGACGATGTGGCGCACCTGGCAGGTGTTTCCAAGGGCACGCTGTACCTGTACTTTCCGAGCAAGGAAGAGCTGTTCAAGGCCGTGGTGCGGCACCACCTCACGGCGCTCATCCTGGAAGGCGAACAAATCGCCGGGCAGTTCCAGGGCCCCACGCCCGAGCTGCTGCGCCTGCTCATGCGCACCTGGTGGGACCGCGTGGGCGATGGTTATGCGGGTGGCATCTGCAAGGTGGTGACGGGCGAGGTGCGCAACTTTCCTGAGCTGGCGCAGTTTTATGTTGACGAAGTCATCGTGCCGGCCAACCGCTTGATCGAAGGCACCTTGCAGCGCGGCATCGCCCGTGGCGAATTCCGCGCCGTGCCGCTGGCCGCGGCGGCGCAGGCGCTGATTGCGCCCTTGTTGTTTTTGGCCCTGCACAAGCATTCCATCGGCGCCTGCCCGGTGCACGGCGCGCACTGGGAGCCCCGATTGGTGATCGAAACGCAACTCGACTTGATGCTCAATGGCCTGCTGGCGGCAGCCCCTGCCAAGCCGCGCGCCGCAGCGAAAGCCCGGCCATGAAGCGCGCGCTGAAATGGGGCTTGCCGCTGCTGCTGGCGGTGTTGCTGCTGGGCGCCCTGGGCCGCACTCTGCTGCAACGGCGGGCCGAAAAATTGGCGCAGGCCGTGCCGGCAGTCAAGGCCGAGGCCGCGCTGGATTTGGCGGATGCCGACTTGGCCACCGCGCGCCGCCTGGAGCTGACGCGCACGCTCGATGTGTCTGGCGCGCTCAAGGCCAGCAACAGCGCTTTCGTCAAGGCCCGCGTGGCGGCTGAGGTGAGAAGCCTGGCGGTGCGCGAGGGCGACGCCGTGCGCGCCGGCCAAGTGCTGGCGCAACTGGACACCACCGAATTCGATTGGCGCGTGCGCCAGGCCGAGCAGCAGGCATTGGCCGCCAAGGCGCAAGTCGACATGGCCCAGCGTGCGCTGGCCAACAACAAGGCATTGGTCGCGCAGGGCTTCATTTCGCCCACCGCCCTGGAAACCGCCGTGTCCACCGAAGCCGGCGCGCAAGCCAACCTGCTGGCCGCGCAGGCCGCCGCAGAACTGGCCCGCAAGGCGCGCGCCGATGCCACGGTGACCGCCCCGCTCAGCGGCCTGGTGGCGCAGCGCCTGGTGCAGCCCGGCGAGCGCGTGGCGGTGGATGCGCGGCTGCTGGAAATCGTTGACCTGAGCCGGCTCGAACTCGAAGCCGCCCTGGCCCCGGCCGACGCCGCGGCGCTGCGTGTGGGCCAGGTCGCGCGCCTGGTCGTGGAGGGCGTGCCGCAGGCGATTGAAGCCAGGCTGGTACGCATCAACCCCAGCGCCCAGGGCGGCAGCCGCAACGTTCTGGCTTATCTCGAACTGCAAGGTCAGCCCGGCCTGCGCCAGGGCCTGTTTGCACGCGGCACCATTGCGCTGGAAACGCGCAGCGCACTGGTGCTGCCGGCCTCAAGCGTGCGGCTGGATCAACCCCAGCCGTATGCCTTGAAATTGGCCAACACCAGGCTGGTGCAAACGCCGCTGCGCCTGGGCACGCCAGGCCAGGCCGGTGGCGCCGAGGTGGTCGAAGTGCTTGAAGGCCTGGCCGAAGGCGAGCGTGTGCTGGCCGGCAGCCTGGGCAGCGTGCGCACCGGCACCCTGGTGCGCGTGGGCACGGCGCGCTGAGCGCTGTCACTCCAACCGTTCGCTGAACAGGCCTAACGTTCCATGTGGTTCACCCGCGTCTCGATTGCCAACCCGGTGCTGGCCGTGATGGTCATGCTGGCCTTCGTGGTGCTGGGCCTGTTTTCGGTGCAGCGCCTGAAGGTCGACCAGTTTCCGAACATCGACTTCCCCACCATCGTGGTGCAGATCGACTACCCCGGCGCCGCGCCGGAAGTGGTGGAAACCGAGGTCACGCGCAAGGTCGAAGAAGCGGTGAACACCATCGCCGGCATCAGCCAGTTGTTCTCGCGCTCGTACGAAGGCACCTCGGTGGTGATCGTGCAGTTCAACCTCGACATCGAAGGCCGCAAGGCGGCTGATGATGTGCGCGAGAAGCTCGCCAGCCTGCGCCCTACCTTGCGCGACGATGTGAAGGAGCCGCGCGTCTCGCGCTTCGACCCTTCCAGCCGGCCGATTTACAGCCTGGCCATGACCTCGGCCGAGCGCAGCCCCACCGAGCTGACCACGCTGGCCGACCAGTGGCTGAAAAAGCGGCTGGAAAACGTTCGCGGCGTGGGCGCCGTCACCCTGGTGGGCGGCGCCAAGCGCGAAGTCAACATCTACCTCGACCCGGCCGCGCTCGAAGCCACCGGCGTGGGCGCCGACCAGGTGCTGGCCGCGGTGCGCAGCGAGAACCAGGAACTCCCGGCCGGCAGCTTGCGCAGCGCACTGACCGAGCGCACGCTGAAGGTCGATGGCCGCATCAAGCGCCCGCAAGATTTCGCGCAGATCGTGGTGGCGCGCCGTGGCAACGTGGTGGTGCGCCTGGGCCAGGTAGCCAAGGTGGTCGATGGCCCCGAGGAGACGGAGACCCTGGCGCTGTACAACGGCCAGCGCACGCTGGTGCTCGATGTGCAAAAGACGCAGAGCGAAAACACCATCGAGGTGGTAGACGCGCTGAATGCCGTGGTGGCGCAGCTTGCACCACAACTGCCGCCTGGGGTGAAGCTCGACGTGGTGCGCGACAACTCACGGCCGATCCGCGCCTCGGTGAACAACGTGCGCCGCACGCTGATCGAAGGCGCACTGCTCACCATCGGCATCGTCTTCCTGTTCCTGAACTCGTGGCGCTCCACCGTCATCACCGGGTTGACGCTGCCGGTGGCGCTGATCGGCACCTTCCTGTTCATGAACATGTTTGGTTTCTCGATCAACATGGTGACGCTGATGGCGCTGAGCCTGTGCGTGGGGCTGTTGATCGACGACGCCATCGTGGTGCGCGAAAACATCGTGCGCCATGTGCAGATGGGCAAGAGCGCGCATGACGCCGCGCTGGCCGGCACCGAAGAGATCGGCCTGGCCGTGCTGGCCACCACGCTGAGCATCGTGGCCG